>NZ_JBITCT010000005.1:195608-313113 GCF_044453465.1 Streptomyces sp. NPDC051677 | reverse complement strand
CCGACGGACGTCGAGCTCGCCGCATAACCCCAGCAACCCCGAACCACACCAAACCCGTCAGGGGCGCCTTGACGGAAGACATAGAGGCACCCCCCAGACGACTTGGGCGACTCAGTCCGCTCAGCCCGCTCAGCCGCTCAGAACGCTCAGACCTCCCTGGAGTACCCCCCATGTCCGAGAAACCCCACGTCTACGACTATGTGGTCATCGGAGGCGGAACTGCCGGTTCCGTCATCGCCTCCCGGCTGACCGAGAACCCCGACACCACCGTCGCCGTCATCGAGGGCGGCCCCACCGACGTCGGCCGCGACGACGTCCTCACCCTGCGCCGCTGGATGGGCCTGCTCGGCGGCGAACTCGACTACGACTACCCGACCACCGAGCAGCCGCGCGGCAACTCCCACATCCGGCACAGCCGCGCCCGCGTCCTCGGCGGCTGCTCCTCCCACAACACGCTCATCGCCTTCAAGCCGCTGCCCTCCGACTTCGACGAGTGGGAGGCGGCCGGCGCCCAGGGCTGGGGCGCGGTCCCGATGGAGGCGTACTACGCGCGCCTGCTGAACAACATCGTCCCGGTCGACGAGAAGGACCGGAACGCCGTCGCCCGCGACTTCGTCGCAGCGGCACAGCAGGCCGTCGGGGTACCCCGCGTCGAGGGCTTCAACCGCAAGCCCTTCACCGACGGCGTCGGCTTCTTCGACCTCGCCTACCACCCCGAGACCAACAAGCGCTCCAGCGCCTCGGTGGCCTACCTGCACCCGGTCCTCGACGAGCGGCCCAACCTGACGATCCTGCTGGAGACCTGGGCGTACCGGCTGGAGCTGGACGGCTCCCGCGCGCGGGGCGTGCACGTCCGCACGAAGGACGGCGAGGAGATCCTCGTACGGGCCCGGCGCGAGGTCGTGCTGTGCGCGGGAGCCGTCGACTCGCCCCGGCTCCTCCTGCACTCCGGCATCGGACCCAAGGCCGACCTGGACGCGCTCGGCATCCCCGTCGTCCACGACCTGCCCGGCGTCGGCGAGAACCTCCTCGACCACCCCGAGTCGGTGATCGTCTGGGAGACCCACGGGCCGATACCGGAGAACTCCGCGATGGACTCCGACGCCGGCCTGTTCGTGCGCCGCGACCCCGACCACGCGGGCCCCGACCTGATGTTCCACTTCTACCAGGTCCCCTTCACCGACAACCCGGAGCGCCTGGGCTACGAACGCCCGCCGTACGGAGTCTCGATGACCCCCAACATCCCCAAGCCGAAGTCCCGCGGACGGCTCTACCTGCAGAGCGCGGACCCGGCCGTGAAGCCCGCCCTCGACTTCCGCTACTTCACCGACGAGGACGACTACGACGGCCGCACCCTCGTCGACGGCATCCGCATCGCCCGCGAGATCGCGAAGACCGAGCCGCTGGCCGGCTGGCTCAAACGCGAGGTCGCCCCCGGCCAGCACGTCACGGGCGACGAGGAGCTCAGCGAGTACGCCCGCAAGGTCGCCCACACCGTGTACCACCCGGCGGGCACCTGCCGGATGGGCGCCGTCGACGACGAACAGGCCGTGGTGGACCCGCAGTTGAGGGTGCGCGGCCTGGACGGTCTGCGGATCGCCGACGCGTCCGTGTTCCCGACCATGACCGCCGTCAACCCGATGATCGGGGTGCTGATGGTCGGAGAGAAAGCCGTCGACCTGATCGGAGGCGATGCCCGATGACGACCACGCCCGCCACCCGCAAGCCGCCCACCACGGGCGCCGACGCCCCCGTCTTCTCGGTCGACGGCCTGTGGAAGGTCTTCGGCCCCAAGGCCGACCGGATCCCCGCCGACCCCGACCTGGCCTCGCTGGCCCCCGCCGAGCTGCGCTCCCGCACCGGCTGCACGGCCGCCGTCCGGGACGTCTCCTTCGACGTCCGCAAGGGCGAGGTCTTCGTCGTGATGGGCCTGTCCGGCTCCGGCAAGTCCACCCTCGTGCGCTGTCTGACCCGGCTGATCGAGCCGACGGCCGGCACGATCGCCGTCGACGGCGAGGACGTCCGCGCGATGGACCGCACCCGGCTGCGCGAACTGCGCCGGCACCGCGCCGCCATGGTCTTCCAGCACTTCGGCCTGCTCCCGCACCGCACCGTCCTCGACAACGTGGCGTACGGCCTGGAGATCCAGGGCATCGGCCGCGCCGAGCGACGGGCGCGCGCGAAGGAGGTCGTCGCGAAGGTCGGCCTCGACGGCATGGAACAGCGCAGGCCCGCCCAGCTCTCCGGCGGCCAGCGGCAACGCGTCGGCCTGGCCCGGGCGCTGGCCGTCGACCCGGAGGTCCTCCTCTTCGACGAGCCGTTCAGCGCCCTCGACCCGCTCATCCGGCGCGACATGCAGGAGGAGGTCGTCCGGCTGCACCGCGAGGAGGGCCGCACGATGGTCTTCATCACGCACGACCTCAGCGAGGCCCTGAAACTGGGCGACCGCATCGCCCTCATGCGCGACGGCCGCGTGGTGCAGTTGGGCACCCCCGAGGAGATCGTGGGCTCCCCGGCCGACGACTACGTCCGCGAGTTCGTCCGCGACGTGCCGCGCGAGCAGGTGCTGACCGTCCGCACGGCCATGCGGCCCGCGACCGCGGGGGAGGCGGGAAGCGGCCCGGCGGTGTCCCCGGCCGCGACGGTCTCCCAGGCCATCGAGGCGGTGGCCCGGGCAGGCACTCCGGCCCGAGTCATGGACGCCGGCCGCTGCCTGGGCATGGTCGACTCGGACGCCCTCCTGGCGGTGGTGGCCGGAACGTCCACCGTGACCACCACTGCCGCTGCAACCGACACTGCCACCGACACGGCCGCCGACGCCATGCCGGCCGCCGACGCCATGCCGGCCGCCGACGCCATGCCAGCCGGCGCGGCCGACGCCGCCGTAGCCGCGGGCAGGCGTGCCGCTGGGGCGGCGCCCGTCCCCGAGCAAGCGGCGCCCCGTCAGCGCGGGCAAGCACCCCAGCCCCCGAGCACCGACACGGAGGCCGTCTGATGGCAACGGTCACCGCTCCCACCCCCCGACTCGCGCTCCCGGCCTTCCTCAAACACCAGGCCGCCCGCAAGCTCCTCATCCTCGCCCTGGCCGCCGCGATCCTCGTCCCGCTGGCCAACGCCCGCTGGTCCAGCGGCAGCTGGCCCGCATCGCTCACCGTCGACCTCACCAAACCCCTCACCAGCACCAGCGACTGGATCATCGACAACCGGGACAGCCACCCCCTGTTCCTCTACTTCCTCGGTCACGTCAGCAACGGAGTGGTCCTCTCCGTACGCGCCGTCTACCTCCTCCTGCTCGCCGCCGGCTGGGCGGGCGTCACCGCGGCGGGCGCGCTGATCGCCTGGCGCGTGGCCGGCGTGCGCCTCGCGCTCGGCACGGCGGCCGCGTTCCTGGCCTGCGGCCTGCTCGGCATGTGGGTGCCGACGATGCAGACGCTCGCCCTGATGGTCGTCGCCGTCCTCGTGTCGGTCGTCGTGGGCGCGCTGCTCGGCCTGGCCGGCGGTCTCTCCGAGCGCCTCGACCGCGCCCTGCGCCCGGTCCTGGACACCATGCAGGTGCTGCCCGCGTTCGCGTACCTCCTCCCGGTCGTGCTCGTCTTCGGCATCGGCGTCCCGGCGGCCGTCCTGGCCACCGTCGTCTACGCCGCCCCGCCCATGGCCCGGCTCACTGCGCTCGGTCTGCGCGGCGCCGACAAGGAGGTCCTGGAGGCGGTGGACTCGCTGGGCGCGACCGCACGCCAACGCCTGCTGACCGCCCGGATCCCGCTGGCCCGCAGGGAACTCCTCCTCGGCCTCAACCAGACGATCATGATGGCGCTGTCGATGGCGGTCATCGCGTCGGTGATCGGCGCGGGCGGCCTCGGCGACCGCGTCTACCAGGCGCTGGCCTCCGTCGACGTGGGCGCGGCCCTCGCCGCCGGCATCCCGATCGTGCTGCTCGCGGTCGTCCTGGACCGCGTCACGGCCGCCGCCGGACACGGGAGCGACGACGCGCCCGCCCGGTGGACCACCTGGGCCTACGCGACGGCCGCCGCCGTGGCCGTGGCCCTCGCCGGACGCGCGGTCGGCCGGCTCGACTGGCCCGACTCCTGGACGGTGACCATCGCCGCCCCGGTCAACGACGCCGTCGGCTGGATGACCGACCACCTGTACTCCGGGGTGCCCGTCGTCGGCGGCACCGCCGACTGGGCCGGCCACTTCACCACCTGGGTCCTCGACCCCGTCCGGGACGGCCTGCAGGGGCTGCCCTGGTGGGCGGTGCTGCTGCTGGTCGCCGCGATCGCCTGGCCGATCGGCACCTGGCGCACCGCACTGACCGCCGTCCTCGCGCTCGCCGCGACCGGTGTGCTCGGCGTGTGGGAGCCGTCCCTGGACACCCTGTCCCAGGTGCTGGCCGCCGTCGCCGTCACCCTCGTCCTCGGCTTCGCGATCGGCGTCGCCGCCGCCCGCAGCGACCGCTTCGAGCGGCTGCTGCGTCTCGTCCTGGACGTCTTCCAGACGATGCCGCAGTTCGTGTACCTGATCCCGGTCGTCGCGCTGTTCGGCGTCGGCCGCGCACCCGCCGTCGCGGCGGCCGTCGTCTACGCGCTGCCCGCCGTCGTCCGGATCACCGCGCAGGGCCTGCGGCAGGTCGACCAGGCGGCGATGGAGTCGGCCCGGTCCCTCGGCGCGACCGGCACGCAACAGCTCCGGCAGGTCCAACTCCCGCTCGCCCGGCCCGCGTTGCTGCTCGCCGTGAACCAGGGCGTGGTCCTCGTCCTCGCCGTCGTCGTCATCGGCGGTCTGGTCGGCGGCGGCGCGCTCGGCTACGACGCCGTCTTCGGGCTCGCCCAGGGCGACCTCGCGACCGGTCTGGTGGCCGGCGCCGCCATCGTCTGCCTCGGCCTGATGCTCGACCGGGTGACGCAGCCGACGGAACGCCGCGCGAAGAAGGGAGCGTGACATGCGGATTCGTATGCGTATGGGTACGCGTATGACGACGACGGCTGCCGTGGTCGGCGCGTCGGCGCTGCTGCTGTCCGGCTGCGGGGCCGCCGACATGACCAAGCAGGCCTCGCCCTTCGCCAACGCCCAGGGCGCGAAGACCGTCACCCTGTCCGTGCAGTCCTGGGTGGGCGCGCAGTCCAACGTCGCCGTCGCCCAGTACCTCCTCGAACACAAGCTCGGCTACCGCGTCGACACCGTGCAGGTCGACGAGATCCCCGCCTGGGACGCGCTCAGCCAGGGCCGGGTCGACGCGATCCTGGAGGACTGGGGCCACCCCGACCAGGAGAAGCGGTACGTCGACGACAAGAAGACGATCGCCCGCGGCGGCGACCTCGGCGTCACCGGGCACATCGGCTGGTTCGTGCCGACGTACCTCGTCACACAGCACCCCGACATCACGAACTGGAAGAACCTCGACAAGTACGCGTCCCTGTTCCGCACCGCCGAGAGCGGCGGCAAGGGCCAGCTCATGGACGGCTCCCCGTCCTACGTCACCAACGACAAGGCCCTCGTCGACAACCTGAAGCTCGACTACCAGGTCGTGTTCGCCGGTTCGGAGGCCGCGCAGATCACCCAGATCCGCCAGTTTGCCAAGGAGAAGAAGCCCTTCCTCACCTACTGGTACGCCCCGCAGTGGCTGTTCAAGAAGGTCCCGATGACGGAGGTGAAGCTCCCCGCGTACAAGGAGGGCTGCGACGCCGACCCGGCGAAGGTGGCCTGCGGCTACCCGCACACCCCGCTGGAGAAGTACCTCAACGCGGACTTCGCGAAGGACGGCGGCAAGGCGGCCGCGTTCCTGAAGAAGTTCAAGTGGACGACAGAGGACCAGAACGAGGTCTCCCTGATGATCGCCGACGAGAAACTCACCCCGGAGGAGGCCGCGAAGAAGTGGGTGAACAGCCACGAGCCCACGTGGAAGGCGTGGCTGTCCTGACCCGCTCACGCCGGAGGCGCGCAGCCGCATCAGGTCGGTAGTGCCTGAAAAGGGGTCCGAGACCAGCGTCTCGGACCCCCTTTCTGTAGGAGTCGGCGTCAGCCCAGTTGCTTGACCGCGCTGGTGGTGTAGCCGCTGGTGCGCAGCGTCGTGGCGGTGCCGATCGCTGTGGCGCCGCCCTTGTACAGCAGGAGCGCACCGGCACTGTTCGTCGCCCAGATGTCGGGGATGCCGTCACCGGTGGTGTCGGGGCTGCCGTAGAGCAGGGGGAAGGCGGCGCGGGTCATGGTGCCGGTGACGTACATGTCGTCGCCGCCGTCCAGACTCGCCCCGGACGTGCCCAGACTGGTCAGGACTGTTCCCACGCCGTCGCTGTCGAGGACGCCCTTGCGCAGGAGGATGTGGCCGGCCGAGGTCCGGTACGTCAGGTCGGCGGCGCCGTCGGCGTTGTAGTCGGCGATGGCCACAAAGTCCCGCTCGGCGTCGGCCCAGCCGGAAGTGGTCAGCTGAGTGGCCGTGGTGAAGGCCCCGCCGCTGTAGCCGGTGAAGACCCACAGTTCGGCGCCGCCCACTCCGCCGGTCACGAACAGCTCCGGCTGACCGTCACCCGTGATGTCACCTGCCGACTTGATCTCCGAGTAGGTCGCGGGAGCGGGGGCGTTGGTCGGGAGCTGCACCTCGATGCGCTTGCTGACGTCGATTGCGCCGTAGCCGTCGCCGGGGTAGAGGAAGAGCCGGCCCTCTGGAGTGCGCACCACCCAGTCGGTGACGCCGTCGGAGGGAGCGAAGTCACCGTTGTGGGTGACCAGGGAGTACCTGTTGGCGCCGTCCCAGATGTGCGGGACGGTCTTGCCATCGGTGAGCAGGTTCCCCTTGTCGTGGGTGCCGAATGTGTCGGCGACATAGGCGCCGTTCTGCGACACCGCGCTGATCGTCAGGTTGCCGGCGGCGTCGACCCGGCCGAAGTCGGCCGTGCCGTCGCCGTTCAGGTCGCCCGCGCCGTCCGGCGTCGAGCGGGGTGTGACGTAGAAGAAGTACTTGGTGGGGTTGGGGGAGACGTTGCCGGCCGAGTCGACTTCCTTGACGTACAGGATGTTGGGACCGGCGGAGGGCGGCTGGACGCCGGTGACGGTGGCCGACTTGACGGGAGTGGCGCAGGAGGCGGTGAGCCCGCCCGTGGTGCCCTGCTTGCCGCTCGCGCAGACGTAACCGGCGTAGTTGGTGGAGTTGATGGAGTAGACGAACTTCACGATGTCGGTCTCGGCCGGATCGCCGATCGCGAAGGTGAACGCGCCGCCGGTGCCGAAGGGTTGCCTGGACCAGGCCTCGGGGTTGCCGTCCGCGTCGTCGTCGGCGGGGAAGTCCGTCGAGACTGGGGGAGCGGGGGAGTCGGGCAGGTCGGTGTCGTAGACGAAGCGGCAGTAGCCGGTGCTGGGTGAATAGGCGCTGCTGGTCGTGTCGTCCCAGGCGCGTACCCGCCACTGGTAGGTGACGCCGTTGACCAGCCCGGTGAGGGCGGCGGTGGCGGCGGCCCCGTTGGTCGTCGGCCTGCTGTAGACGGTCTTCGCGCCGGTGTCGGTCCGCGTGAGTTCGAACTCCAGCCTGCTGAGCACGCCGTCCGGGTCGGTGGCCTTGGCGCCGATGGAGATGCTCGCGGATTTGCCGACCTTGATGTACGGGGCCGCACTGGTGTCGCAGGAGCCGGGGCTCATGGTGAGGGTCGTCGGAGCGTTCGGCTTGCGGTTGTAGGTGATGGACACGGAGGGCGAACCGCCCCCCTCCGCCTGGAACTTCTTCCAGGAGTACGTGTCGGTCTCCAGGCTGCCGGCGGAGCCGGTCGGTGCGGTGGACGCCGTGGATGCGACCAGACCCACGTTGAAGTCGGTCCAGCCGTTGTCCGCGACCTCCTGGGCCAGCGAGGTGACGGTGAAGTTGACGTAGGCGTCCGGGCAGGCGCTGTTGGACTTCCAGCCGTAGGCGAAGGACTTCGAGGTGATCTTCCTCTTCCAGGCCGGCTGGTTGTTCCAGGTGGTCTTGGCGCCGAAGGGATCGGTGCGCCACACCTGCACGGTGCGCTTGCTGCACGACCAGGAGTGGGTTTCGAGGACCTTCAGGGTGGCACTGGAGACGGCCGCGCCCTTGATGGAGCTGATGATCTTCATTTTGAAGAAGGAGCGGGCGGTGCCCCAGGTGTCCCGCTCGAAGCCGACGCGGGCCTCCTTGGTGTCCTCGTTGTAGTTGGCGCCGTCGTAGAAGCTGGAGCCCGGGTACTTCTTGTAGGCCGTGGTCCAGTTGGCGCGGATGCCGGTCGTGGAGGGGTCGACGAAGATCGGGTAGGTCAGGTTCTCGGTGGCCGTGAGGTAGCTCTTCGGCGGGGTGACGGTCAGGACGCCGGCCTCGAAGTCGGCGGCCGCGGTGGCGGCGTGGGCGCCCTCGCCGGGGCCGTTCACGGCGGGCAGGGCGAGCGTGTCGTTCGCGGCCTCGGTTTGCGCGTAGGCGGCGGGGTCCGCGTTCTGTTCGGCGGCGTCCGCGGCGGCTGCCCCCTCCACGACCTCGGGATCCTCGTTGGCGCCGGTCGCGGCCTGTGGGGCGGTGGACTCGGTGTCCGTGTCGTGGGCGCCTGCGGAGTCCCACAAGAACGGCGTGGGGGAGACGGCTATCTCCCTTCCCACGCTGTCCTTGGCCATCAGTACATCGGTCGACGGGTCGAGGGCGAAGGTGAGGCTGGACGAGGTGACACGGTAACGCGGTGGGGTGGCGGCCAACTTCGCGGCGGCCTCGGGTGTGTGCACGACCAGAACATGGGTGAAGCCGGTGTCCCGCGCGGACAGCATCAGGTCCACGCCGGGCAGGACGCCCTCGTACAGCGCGCGGTTGTCCTCGACGACCGGCTCGGGCAGCGGGCCGGGCCACTCGAAGTCGATGTCGTGGCCCTCGGCGGTCATCGTCAGCAGCGGGGTCCATACGGAGTCGGCCGCGTCGTCGATCTGCTGGGCGCTGTTGCTCCCGGTGTGGAAGACGGCCGTCCGGACGATGGAGCCGGAGGTGCGCGTCACCGCCTTGCGGGCCGTGCCGTCACCCTTCCCGCCCGCCGAAAAGGTCACCGGATAGGGGCTGTTGACAGTGTGCCAGCCTGCGTCGCCCTTGCGCAGGCCGGTGTCGATCGGCGCCCACGCGCCCTCTGTGTTCTTCGCGCGCACGGGCGCGACCGACGACGTGTAGGTGAACGACCCGTCGGCGTTGGCGTACGTCGTGGAGAACTCGTCTGTCAGCGTGGCGACTTCGACCTGCTTGCCGCTCTTGCGCGCCCGGCGCTGGGCCTCGTCCTCGTCGACCGGCGACGCGGCGCGCGTGGTCTTGTCGTTGGAGGAGTCTGCGGTGTCGTCCCGCAGGGACAGCACGGCGGCGCCGCCTGCCAGCACGGCCAGCGCGACGGCAGCCGCCAGGGCGCGCCGGACGCGCCTTCTGCCGGGCGGACTTGGTTCCGGGGCGGTGTCGAGGTCGCTCAAGGGCCCTTCTCCAACAGGCTGGGCCGCGGGGCGTCGGACCGGCGCGGCATGGCTCTTCCGGGGGTGCCCTCGGGCCTGGTGACAAGCCGTGACGAGCGCGCGACGCGTCGGATTGGGCGGTTGGAGTATGGACAGCTACTCCGGGCGAGATCAACACCCTTCGGACGGCGGCGGGTTGGCAAGGCCGACGCAAAGAGCCCTGGAGCGTTTCTTTGCCGTTCTTTGTCTGATTTTGATCAGTGACATAGCTAACACAGATTCAGCACATCTTGACGTGGATCTTCACGACACCTTTATGTTCATGCTCGGTCTGTAAATAATTGATCACCATGTGCCATCGGTCCGCTCGTTTCTGGTGGTTTATGACTCGGAAAGGGTCGATTGGCCGTGCGTGCGGTGTTGTCGTGGTGCGGGAGAGGTTCACTGGCGAGATCGCCGCGTGAGCGTCTGGTCCGTCGTAGAACCCGGGTCGGTGTCATAGCCGGGCTGGTCCTCGCCCTCAATGTGACCCTCCTGCCCGGCGCCGTGGCGTTCGGACCCGACGACACCCGTACGAAGGTCGATCTCGCCGAGCTGCAGGAGACGGACCCCGTCCCGGCCGACGAGCAGCTGACCGACGACCTCAAGACGCTGTCCGGCCAGGCTCCGGCAGAGCCGAAGGAGTACATACCCGCAGCCGTCGCCGAGGTGCCGGAGGCATCCGGCACCAAAGCCGTCGACAACCTGACCGCCGGCGCCACGACCGAGGTCGCCAAGTCGGCCGACAGCACCATGAGCATCGGCGTCGGCGCGCCGGAGGGAGCCTCCCCGGCCCAGGTCGACGCCCTCGAAGGCCAGTGGAGCATCGCCGCCGCGTCCGAGGACCAGGCCGTGGCCAATGGCGCACAGGGTTTCATGCTCGCCGTCGACGCGCCCGACACCGCCACCGGCGACGCGGTCGTCTCCATCGACGCCACCAAGCTCGCCGAGACCTATAGCGCCCAGTGGCTCGACCGGCTCTCCTTCACCCTGATGCCGTCCTGCTACGCAGAGACGCCCGACCTGGAGGAGTGCTCCACCGGTGTTCCGGTGAGCACCGAGGTCGAGCGCACCGGCAACACCGTCAACGTGGCGGTGGACGCCGGTGACTCCTCGGGCTCCGAGGCGGACTCCGGCGAGGACGGCGCGACCGACGAGGTAGTCGGCTCCACCGACACCACCAAGCCGGTGCCCGAGACCTTCGTCAACGTCACCCTGGACACGGCCCAACTACAGGCCGTCTCGGGCACCACGGCCACGGCGACTGCCGACCCCGCCGTGAGCACCGGGAACGACTCCACGGTGAGCTCCGCGGTCTGGCACGCAGGCCGCGCCGCCGACGCCGTGCGGCAGATCGCCGACTCCTCCGGCGGCGGGCTCCTGGTCGGCAGCTCCTACGGCGCCGGCTCCGGCGGCGACTTCTCCGCCAGCCCCATCGTCTCCGCAGGCTCCTGGACGGCAGGCAGCTCCTCCGGCGCGTTCACCTACGCCTACACCATGGCCGCCCCGCAGATCCCGTCCGGCCCCTCGCCCAACGTCACCCTCAGCTACAACTCGCAGACCTCGGACGGACGGACGTCCTCCACCAACAACCAGGTCTCCTGGGTCGGCGAGGGCTGGGACTACAACCCCGGCTCCATCACCCGCACCTTCGTGGGCTGCGCCGCCGACACCGCGAACGCCAACAACAAGGGCCACTTCACCGGCGACCAGTGCTGGGGCTCGTACAACGCCGTGCTCTCCCTCAACGGGACCACCACCGAGCTGGTACGTGACGACACCACCAAGCAGTGGAAGAGCGCCCGCGGCGACAACCTGCGCATCGAACTGCTCGACGCGGCCGACTACAAGCGCATCACCGGCATCGACGGCTCGAACAACGGTGACGACAACGGCGAGTTCTGGCGCGTCACCACCGACGACGGCACCCAGTACTACTTCGGCCTCAACCGCCTGCCGGGCTGGACCTCGGGCAAGCCGGAGACCAAGTCGGTGCTGTCGGTGCCCGTCGCCGGCAACCACGACACCGACCCCTGCTACAAGCCCGCGTTCAAGGACTCCTTCTGCGACCAGGGCTGGCGCTTCCAGCTCGACTACGTCGTGGACACCACCGGCAACGCGATGACGCTGTGGTGGGAGAAGGAGAAGAACGCCTACGCGCAGAACATGAAGGAGAAGCCTCCCGTCGTCTACGACCGCGGCGGCTACCTCTCCCACATCGACTACGGGCAGCGCGCCGGGTCCCTGTTCAGCGAGGAGCCGCTCGGCAGGATGCGCTTCCACGCCGCCGAGCGCTGCTTCGCCGACAACCCCTTCAAGGTGGACTGCTCGGAGACCAACTTCGACTCCAAGCAGTCCGACCGCACCCGGCCGTGGTTCGACACCCCGGCCGACCTGTCCTGCGAGTCCGGCAAGAAGTGCCAGACGTACGCTCCGACCTTCTGGTCGCGCAAACGCCTGGCCTCGGTCGACGCCTGCGCCCAGCGTGAGCAGGGCGTCCGGCTGACGGAGTACGCCTCCGACGCCGATGGCAACGAGAGCGGCCAGCGAAACGCCTGCGGCCTGGCGGGCGACTCAGCCACCACGACCCTGCTGTCCAAGGTCGACTCCTGGGGCCTGAAGCAGTCGTTCCCGTGGAATTTGACGGGCGAGTACACCGCGCTGTGGCTGGAGTCCATCGCCCGCGTCGGGTACGCGGTGGACGGTTCCTCCTCCACCCTCAACCCGGTGTCCTTCGCCCACAACGAGACCGCTCTGCCCAACCGCGTCAAGAACAGCGCGTCCGACCCGGACGAGGTGTTCGCCCGGCTGCGCATCCAGGAGGTCGTCTCCGAGTACGGCGGCCGCACCCACGTCGACTACAAGGCCCCCGAGGGCCAGTGCGTCACCGGCGCCACCCGCCCGACGATCGACAGAAACGACCAGCTCTGCTACCCGGCCTACTGGCACGCGGACGGTGAGCTGGAGGACAAGCGCATCTCCTGGTTCCACAAGTACGTCGTCGACAGGATCACCGAGTTTCCGCGGCTGGCGGACGCCAAGGAGATCGTGACGCAGTACAAGTACGAGACCTTCGGCGACGCGGTGAACGGCGCGCTGTGGGCCAAGAACCAGGCGGAGTTCTCCCGCCCCAAGAAGCGCACCTGGGACGACTGGCGCGGCTACCCCACCGTCACCACCATCACCGGCACGACGGACGCCGCCGAGGGCACCGCCGCCTCCAAGTCCGTCACCCGCTACTTCCGCGGCATGAGCGACGACGTCCTCGCCGACGACACCCCGGGGAACGCGTCCGACGACGTCAAGCGCTCCTACACCATGACGGACATCACCGGCGCGGTACTCAAGGAGGACCGCAAGGCGTACGCCGGCATGGTCGCCGAGTCGCTGACCTACCCCGACACGAGCGCGGCCACCGACACCGGCTGGACAGCCCGCACGGTCAACATCCCCGACACCCCGGTCCGCCTGGCCACCCGCAACCGCACCGACGGCCCCGACGTCGTGTCCGAGCGCGTCACCCTCGGCGAGACCAGGACCATCAGCAAGGCCTCGGTGAAGGGCCCGGACGGCTCGTTCCTGCGCACGATCACCACCCAGACCGACTACGACGCTGCCTACGGCCTGCCGACCCAGGTCCGCGAATACGGCGATGTGGCCGTCACCGGCGACGAGTCGTGCACGGCGACCTCGTACGTGCACAACACGAGCGGCGAGAACTACCTCGTCGGCCTGGTCGCCCAGACCGTCACCACCACCGGCACCACCGCCTGCTCCGCCGACCTCTCCAGCTCCACGGCGGCGACGCTGGTCAGCGCCTCGCGCATGTTCTACGACGGCGCTGCCTCGCACACCGCCACGCCCACCAAGGGCCTGGCGTCCAAGACGCTCGCGCCGACCGGCGCGGGCACGGGCTGGGAGACGACCAACCCCGAGTCGCGCACGGAGTACGACCCGGTCGGCCGGGTCGTGAAGGTCACCGACCCGACGGGCGTCGTCAACACGACCAAGTACACGCCGGACAGCGGTCAGGTCTACCGGATCGACACGGTCACGGGCAGCAAGGTCGTCGACGGCGTGGAGACCGGCTTCACCGAGGTCACCACTCTGGAGCCCGGCCGCGGTACCACCATCAAGTCGACCGACGCCAACGACCGCGTCACGTCGTACGAGTACGACCCGCTCGGCCGCGCGGTCGCAGCCTGGGACGCCACCCAGTCCCCGACCGACGACCCGACGGTCAGGTACACCTACAACACCGAGTCGGACAAGCCGGTGTCCGTGGTCGTCGAGTCGCTCTCGGACAACCCGAGCACGGCCGCCGGTGACGGCGCCTACGAGTCGTCCACCACGATCTACGACGGCCTGGGCCGCGAGCGCCAGTCCCAGACCCCCGCGGTGGGCGGCGGCCGCCTGGTCACCGACACCCTGCACAACAGCTCCGGCCAGGTGCGCTACACCCGCAACGCGTACTACATGGAGGGCGACCCGGACACCCAGCTGGTCGTCCCCGACTCCGAGTCGCTGGTCCCCAACGCCACCTCGTACACGTACGACGGCCTGGGCCGGGTCCTGACGGTCACTCCGGTGCACAGCTCGTACCCGCAGACGGGCGAGAAGTTCACCAACGCGGGCAAGGACGTGCAGACCACGGACCGCCGCACCCGCTACGAGTACGGTCTCGACTACACGGTCGTCCGCCAGCCGCAGGGCACCCCCGCTTCCCGGGTGTGGACGGACGCACTGGGCCGCACCACCCGCCAGGACACCTTCAGCGACACCGCGCTGACCGACGCCGGCGCGATCACCACGACCTACGAGTACGACCTCCGCGGCGACATGGTGACCAGCACCGACGACGTCGGCCACACCCGCACCTGGAAGTACGACGCGCTGGGCCGGGTCACCGACACCACCGACCCGGACGCGGGCGCCGCGCACACCGACTACGACGCCTACGGCCGCGTGGACAGGGCGACCGACGCCCGCGGCCAGACCACCGCGTACACGTACGAGCGCCTGAACCGCGTCGAGCAGATCAAGGTCACCCCGAAGGGCTCCACCACCGCCACGCTCGCCCAGTCGTATGTCTACGACGGCGCGACCGGCGGCAAGGGCCAGCTCTCCTCGGCCACCCGCTACACCGACGGCAAGCCCTACACCACTTCCATCGCCGGCTACACGGCCGACTACCAGCCCACCGCGATGACCACCGCGCTGCCCCCGGGCTCCACCGCGGGCCTGACGGCGGACGGCTTCGCCACCCAGTACACCTACACGTACGCCTACAACGACGACGGTCAGCTGGAGAAGTACACCGCCCCGGCGGCCGGCGGCCTCAGCGCCGAAGCCGTGATCACCCGCTACAACGAGGCCGGCCTGCCGACCTCGGTGTCCGGCCAGGACTGGTACGCCTCCGATGTGTCGTACTCGCCGTACGGGCAGGTGCTGCGCTCGACCGCGGGCGAGGTGGGCCGCCGGCTGTGGCAGGAGAGCACCTTCGACGAGTCCACCGGCGAGCTCCAGACCACCAGGCTCATCCGGGAGACCCCGTACCCCGACACGACCGTCGTTCCCGGCAGCGAGGTCAGCAAGCGCTCCTACGCCTACGACGCCTCGGGCAACGTCCTGTCCGTCGCGGACCGCATGGGCACGACGACCGACCAGCAGTGCTTCAAGTACGACACGCTCGGCCAGCTGAAGGAGGCGTGGACCACGCCGGGCGGCGGCACCTGTACCGCCACCGGCAAGACCACCGCCGAGCCGGTCTACTCCGACGGCACGGTCAACGTGTCCTCGAACAACTCCGGCTACTGGCAGTCCTACGACTACGACGTCCTGGGCAACCGCACCAAGAAGACGGCGTACAAGGCCGACCCGACCATCACGGCCGGGGTGCGCGACACCAAGGGCGACGTGGTCACCGACTACGCCTACGGCACCAGCGACACGGCGAAGAACGACCAGCCGCACACCCTGACCTCGTACACCACGACGTCCACGACGGCGGCCGGGGCACAGGTCAAGACGCGCTCGACGCAGACGTACGATGCCGCGGGCGCGGTGGAGACGCGCTCCACGGGCGGTGACACGGCGCAGGCGCTGACCTGGACCTGGGACGGCCAGGTCGAGTCCGTGACCGGCTTCGGCGCGGACGGCTCCGGGGCCTGGGTCGGCGCGGGCGACATGTGCCTGGACCTCTCCAACGGCAGCAACGCCGCGGGCACCGCCATCCAGATCTACGCGTGCAACGGCAGCAAGGCGCAGAACTTCCGCGTGCAGGCGGTCGACGCCGACAACAACGGCACGGTCGAGGACGCGACGATCGGCCAGCTCATCGCCGGCGGGAGTTGCGCCCAGCCGAACGGCACCGCGGCGGGCGCGGCCGTCCTGGTCCAGGTCTGCGACAACGCCGTGGCGGGGCAGCGCTGGCAGACGCTGAGCACCGGCCAGGTCAAGCACCTGGCGACGGGCCTGTGCCTGTCGGTGCCCACCGCCACCATTGGCACCGACCTGAGCCTGGCGGCCTGCAACTCCACCGTCGCGACCCAGCTGTGGAAGCCCGCGTCGAAGACGACCTACGTCTACGACGCGATGGGCAACCGCCTGCTGGAGCGCACCAGCGCCGGCGCTGTGCTGAACCTGCCCGACACCAAGGTCTCCCTGACGACGGCGGGCAAGACCCGCTACACCGAGCGCACCTACGCGGGCATCGGCGGTCCGGCGGTGACCCGTTACCGCGAGGGCACCAACAACGCGGCGGGCGTGAGCGAGTACAAGTTCGCCCAGTCGACCGACCTCAACGGCACCCCGCTGGCGGAGGTCCGTCTCGACGGCGGCATGATCGTGCGCACGGCGAAGCGGGACCCGTGGGGCGAGGACCGCGCCGCGAACCTCGCACCGCGCTCGCACACTGCCTTCCACACGGGCGACGACGACGCGCAGTCGGGCCTGGTGCACCTGGGGGCGAGAGAGTACGACCCGTCAACGGGCCGTTTCCTCTCGGCGGACCCGGTCCTGGACGACAGCGACCCGCTCCAGGCCAACGGCTACTCGTACGCGAACAACAACCCGGTGACGCATGCGGACCCGTCGGGTCTGACGTCGTCGGCATCGAGTTTCGACGCGTCGATCGCAGCGCTGGACGCGCAGATCGCCTCGTACCAGAAGACGCTGAGCCGTTCGATCGGCGATGTGATCCTGTCCACCGGCTGGGCGGTGTTCAAGGCGTTCGTCGGCTGGGACGACGTGATGGGCTGCTTCTCGCAGGGCGACCTGTGGGCGTGCGGCAGTCTGTTGATGGACGCCATTCCGTGGACGAAGGTCTTCAGCGCGGGCAAGAAGATGTGGAAGGCCTTCAAGGGCACGATGCGCGGCGTGAAGGCGTGGCGTGCGGCGAAGGCCGTCGCGGAGGCCGGCCTGAAGGCGGCCAAAGCCGCGAAGGCGGCCCTGATCAAGGCGAAGAAGGCCGCGGAGGCGGCCGCGGCGGAGGCGAAACGCAAGGCGAGAGAGGCCGCCAAACGCGCCGCGGAGGCGGTCAAGAAGAAGGCCCATACGGGCTCGAAGGGCGCGCGGGGCAACCCGGCCCAGGTCAAGGCAGGCAGGAGCGCCCAGTCCAAGGGCTCCGCAGGCGGCGGCAAGGCGGAGAACAAGTCCGGCGGCTCACGCAGCAAGTCGGGCAAGGAGGACTCGGGCAGTTCCGGTGGGGGTGAGGGCGCGAGCTGCCCGACGCCCAACAGCTTCACGCCGGACACCAAGGTCCTCATGGCCGACGGCTCGACCAAGGCGATCAAGGACGTCAAGGCCGGCGACAAGGTCCTGGCGACCGACCCGGAGACGGGCGAGACCACGGCACAGACGGTCACCGCCGAGATCCTGGGCAAGGGCGTCAAGCACCTGGTCAAGGTCACCATCGACACGGACGGCAAGAAGGGCTCCAAGACCGCAGAGGTCACCGCGACCGACAAACACCCCTTCTGGGTCCCGGAACTCGGCGACTGGATCGACGCAACCGACCTCAAGTCGGGCGAGTGGCTGCGCACGAGCGCCGGCACGCTGGTCCAGATCACGGCGGTCAAGCGCTGGACGGCGCTGGACGCGACGGTCCACAACCTGACCGTCAGCATGGTGCACACGTACTACGTGCTGGCGGGGACCACTCCGGTCCTGGTCCACAACTGTGGCGAAAAAATGGACTTCGCGCACGGCACCACCTCAACTCACGCCGACAGCATCGAGGCCAACGGGTTGAGTGGAGATGCGGCTCGTGCGAACTCTAGTGGCGGATCAGTGGGGCAGCCCGGAAACCTGTTCACGTACCACGTGACGCCTGCTGATGGAGACTCCCTCAGCGCGGCTGTTACATTTGGTGGAAGTCGGACAGCGCCTGGTGAAAGACCGGCGCTACTCATCTTCCAGATGTGTAAATGCGAGTATGACCGGCTGAAGGCTGCAGGACATATCACGACCCGTGTGACCGATGAAGTGAGCGGAAGAGTCGAGCACATATTTGGACCTGAAGCCATGGATAGTTTGAAGTTGGTCTGGAAAAAGATCTATTGATGGGGGCGAAATCTGGATGACGGATCCTAGCGAATACGACAAAGCGACCCCCTATATTCAAGAGCATCTGGAAAAATTCGAACGGGCGCTGGAGAAAGTCCGTCGAACTCACGGTGGACGTCCACTGGAAGAGGTGCGCCAGGCTCTTTTGGAGGCGTTCGATTCGGAGGGGCTTGCGGTCTGGAATGAGGTAGTGGATTACGCGGCCCACCGGGTTGCCAGTGATGAAGGGCAGGAGTCCGTTCAGAGGCCCAGAACTTGAGACGGTAAGCGACAAGACGTTGGAGATCACGCCAGCGGAAGCGATACCGACCGTCCTGGTTTGCCTCCGGCCCGAGTTGGGTCCGGCCGTGCTTGTCCAGGGTGGCGGTGGCCTGGCTCTTTGAGCGAGCGTGTGCGGAATCCCGCGGTCCGCGAGTTCCTCCAACGCTCGACTTCCTTGTCAGGGCCCGCGAGCCATGGGGGATGCGGCGCCTCCCGGTCCTGGCCGAACAGCCGGCTGAGGTCGGTCGCAGCGGGGTTGCGGACGCGCCTGCCCCCTCCGCTTCGGGCCGTCACGGCCAGCACGCACACAGGTGGAGCCAGGAACAGACCGCCCGCCTTCTCGGCGTGGTCCGGCAGGGACCAGGCCCGGTGCAGCCCGATCGTCGCCTGCACCCCGGGCTGGACGCCGTAGGTGCGCCAGATCCGGTTCACCGTGCTCTGGCTCAGACCGGTCTCGGCCGCCATGGAACGCGTCGACCAGGCCCGTCGGGCACAGGGCGGTGGCGGGGTGAGCGTACGGACGAGGACGACGGCGCGACCAAGGCGATCAAGGACGTCAAGGCCGGCGACAAAGTCCTGGCGACCGACCCGGCGACGGGCGAGACCCGTACCGAGACGGTCACCGCCGAAATCCTGGGCAAGGGCGTCAAGCACTTGGTCAAGGTCACTGTTGACACGGACAGAAAGAACGGCACGCAGACCAGTGAGATCACTGCGACTGCTGGCCATCCCTTGGGCCCCGAAGCCCGTGAGTGGATCGACGCCACCAACCTTCGGCCGGGTGAGTGGCTGCGCACCGGCGCTGGCACGCGGGTCCAGGTCACCGCTGTCACTCGCTGGACGGTGCTGGACGCCACCGTTCACAACCTCACCGTCAGCAGCCTGCACACGTTACTACGCGGTGGCGGGCGCTACGCCGATCCTGGTCCACAACTGTGATCCCTTTGGTGACCTCGACGAGCATGGTCGTGCCACGGGCGTAAATGTCACGCTCACCAGGGCGAACATCGGTGGCAAGACCGACCCGAAGGTGGATCCGGCGGGCTGGGTCAGCAGGATGGGGTACAACAGGGTTCACGCGTGGGGGCGCAGCTCGGCGGATCGAAATCTGACCCGCGGAACTTCGTCACCATGCACGCGTACGCCAACAGCCCGGTAATGCGCCGCATCGAGAATCAGGTGCGGAGAGCTGTTGAAAAGGGAGGGGAGACTGTGCAGTACAGTGTTACCCCGATTTACGCGGAGCTCACAGGGCTCGGTCCCGCGAACCCGTATCCACTGGGTGTGACCATCCGAGCCAACGGGACGGGTGGGCTCGACATATTTCAGACGATCCTGAATGGGCCGAAACCGTGAATGCACATGTTGAGCGACTGACCCAACTAGTTGCGCCTCCCGAAAATGCTGTGCTACGTGCGGACTGGGCTGATGTGGCCCAGGAGTTCGGGACCGAACTGCCAGGTGACTACCGAGAGTTGATCGACGCGTACGGCGGCGGCCGGTTCGACGGTTATCTGTGGGTACTTGAGCCCCGGTGCGCCAACCGTCACTATGACCTACTTCGGCACGTCGCCGAGCGCGAGGAAGCGTTCGAGATGTTGTGGGAGGACGGTGAGCCGAAGCCGGAGCAGTTGCAATCGTCCGGCAGTCGGGTAATTCCTTGGGCTACGACAGGCAACGGGGAGTATCTCTATTGGCTCGCTCGCCTGGGAAGTCACCCTGACGAATGGACCGTGATGGTGAACGAGGCCAGAGGCGACTGGTGGGAGCATTTCAATTTCGGTTGTGCTGAGATTCTCGTCCAGTTGCTAACAGGAGAGGTCAGGTCAGAAATCCTCTCCAGCTCCTTCCCGGCACGGGTGCATGAATTCAAGGCTTCCGGAAGTTTTTGAATTCCGCGACGCGTTCGCGAGGGTTGAGTTGTGCCCGCTGTCCAGAGAAGGTTGACTCCTTCCAGTTGATAGGGTGGGGCGTGGTATGCGTCACCCCATCGTGATTCAGTGGATGAAGTCACGCGAACCTTCGGCATGGTGGCAGTGCTTCTTCAGCAGGCTGTGTTCCTCGCCGACTCGCTCGTAAGGAACATGTTTGTCTCGGAGGAAAGGTTGTGCATGTCCTCGCCTGCGGCGCACATCGTGGTGGTTTCGAAGTGGCTCTGTGTCCGTATATGCGTAGTGGGCGACGAGCCGTCGTACGGTCTCCTCGCTCACCCCCGCGACACCGGACTCGATCTGGCTCAACCGCCTCGCGTCTGTTCCCAGTAGCGCGGCGGCCTCCCGCCCCTTGAGCCCTGCTGCCTCGGGGAGTTTCCGCAGTTCGGCGCCCAGGCGCTCCTGGCGGGGGCACCTGTGTTCTGAGGGCTACGGCTTCCTCCTCGCGTAAACTTCGACTGGGATATGGCGCAGAATTTGAGCGGTATTCCTGGGCTGGTGGCTAGCACCATCGATACTACAAATCGAGTGGGTGAAACTTGTGGACCTTGAGGCTCGCAGGTTGTTGCTGGAGTCGGCTGGCCTTTCCATTCTGGATCCGGCATGGTCTGGGCAGGCTCCTACGCCGATGGCGGCGTGGCTTCCAATCATCAGCGGTTCTGCCACGCCCACCGCTCGGGTACGCATCCAGGAAGAGGGGCGGCATCTTCCCGAGGTGGAGGGTAAATGGCGGGATATTGCTGAATCCTCTGCATTGTTCGGGGAGCGTGGTGAATTTCTCATCAGCGTGGCTGGTAAGGGTGCGGCAACGGCTCCATGGGCTCTTGTCCGGCGTACACCGGAAATGGCTCTGGCGCAGCGGATCGCCTCGGTGGGGGGCGAACCAGAATTTGTTGCGATGTCTGTCGATGGTCGCGTTGTGTGCGGAGTCACCCCGGAGGAATATGATGTCTGGATTGTGGCTGAATTGATGGACCAACCTCGGTAAGCGCAATGAAGCGGACTCACGGAGTTGGGGGCGCATCCTCTGTTCACGCATCCCTTCTGGGTAAACCCTGATGGTGAAGGAGTTCGCTGGTTCGGCGCGGAGGGCCGTTTCCTCTCGGCGGACCCGGTCCTGGACGACAGCGACCCGCTCCAGGCCAACGGCTACTCATACGCGAACAACAACCCGGTGACGCATGCGGACCCGTCGGGTCTGACGTCGTCGGCATCGAGTTTCGACGCGTCGATCGCGGCGCTGGACGCGCAGATCGCCTTGCAGAAGAAGACCCTGAACCGCTCGCTCGGCGATGTGATCCTGTCCACCAGATGGGCGGTGTTCAAGGGGTTCGTCGGCCTCGACGACGTGGAGGGCGTGCGGCAGCCTGTTGATGGACGCGATTCCGTGGACCAGCGGCTTCTCCAAGGGCAAGAAGATGTGGCCTGCCTTCACGGGCGCGATGGGCGCGATGGGCGCGGTGACGGCCTTGGTGCGGCCAAGTGTGCCGTCGAGACCGGCATGAAAGTGGCGATGGCGGCCAAGGGTCGGCACGGTGTCCAGGGCCTACTGCGACAAGAAGATTGCTCAAGGGGAGCACAACCACCAAGTCCTTCGCGTCGCGTGATGACGAGTTGATGTGTGCTTTGCGACGTTCTGCGACGGCGTTTTCAACGCCCTTGTCTCTGTTGCGCCAATCCGTCGTTCCGCGCTGGCAGGGCTGGCCCACGCCGAGGTGCAAGGCCTTGCTAGTGTCCGCGGGTGAGATCTCGAATATCTGTACCATCGGCTGCGGCCCGGTTCGGGTGGCTCGACGTCGTCCGGGGGATCGCGGCGCTGACCGTGGCCCTGCATCACCTGAGCGGCGAGCTGTTCGTGGGTTTCGGTGCGTCTGTGCGCGAGTGGTTCGACCCGGGGATATTCGGGGTGATGGCGTTCTTCCTGGTCAGCGGGTATATAGTGCCCGCCTCGCTGGAGCGCCGGGGGGATGTGCGGGGGTTCTGGATCGGCCGGCTGTTGCGGCTCTACCCGCTGTGCGTGGTGGTCTTCGTCGCTGCGGCCATGTTGGTGCCGCAGCGCTTCTCCGCGGTGGACGTCTCGGTCCATGAGCACCCGCTGCTCGCCGCCGTCGCCAACGCGACCATGCTGCAGGATCTGCTGGGCCTGCGCAGCGGGCTACCGGTGATGTGGACGCTGACCTACGAGATGGTCTTCTACTACCTGGTCACGCTGCTGTTCATGACCGGCGCCCATCGCCGCAGCGGGCCCGTGGCGGTCGTGTTCGCCGGGGCGGCGCTGCTGCTGGGACCGTGGGCGGCGGCGTGGAGTCTGCGGCCCGAGTTCACCGTCCGGCAACTGACCGCGGGAACCGCGCTGGTTGTGGCAGTCGGGCTGCTGTTCCTGCTCACCGGGCGCCGGGCGGCGCAACTGGCGGGCGCGACGCTGCTGGCGGGGCTCGGCCTGGTGCTCATGATCGCAAACGGGCGATCGACTCCTTGGGAGAGCATGCTGATCCTGGCCACGATGTTCAGCGGGACCGTGATCTACCGCGCCGAACGAGGGCAGATCCGTCAGGGAGCCGCGTGGGCGTACTGCGGCTTCGTCCTCGCGGCGGGGACGGCGGCCGGGCTGCTCTACGACGACAAGCAGGCCCAGATCCGCACTTGGACCGCCTCCCCCATCGCCTGGGTCAGCGCGTTCCTCGCGGGCTGGGCGCTGTTCGCCGCGGCCCTCCTGCTGCGCCGCCGCCGTATGCCTGCGGCGCTGACCTGGCTGGGCCTCGTCAGCTTCTCCGTCTATCTGCTGCACCGCCCGCTGATCGCTGCGATGTCCTGGCTCATGGAGAAGGTGGGGCATCCCCACGGCACGGCACAACAACTGTTCTGGGTGGTCGCCTTCCTCTCCGTGCTGCTCATGCTGAGCGCACTCACCTACCACCTGGTGGAGTTGCCCGGGCAGCGGCTCGGCCGACGGCTGTTGGACCGCCGTAGTGGTCCGCCCGCGGAAGGCGGAGCAGTCGCGTCCGGGCCGTACCAGGTAGCTGCTCAGAGGGGGAGGCATCTCTTGCCCCGGATCGGTCCGAGTCGCCGGTAGGGGGACCGTCAGGCAGCCAGGTGCCCCAGTAGCCGGCGACCGCGGTCGCCGGCTCACTTGTGCAGCGCGAGGAAAGCGGCCTGACGTCGTCGCGCTCGCTCCGTGCGCTGGATCTGCGCGGTCAGCGTGTCGTCGTCGCCCGTCCAACTGAGGTCAGGGCGTCGGTGCGTATGCCTGTGAGGAGGCCCGAGAGGGGGCTGGCGGTCGTGGTGAGGACGGTGGTCGGATCTTCGGATTCGCGGAGGTGGAGGGTGGTGGGGGTGGCGGCGAGTTCGAGGCAGTTGTTGCCGTCGCCGCCGCCGGAGAAGGACGACTTCTGCCAGTTGTCGGGAGCGGCCATCGTGCGCCTCACAGTTCCTTCGCAAGCCGGTGAATGAGGTCACGTGAGCGTTCGGGCTCAAGTGACGCAGTCTCCACTTTACGGAAGAGTGTTCGAAATGAGGCGAGTTGGGCTTCGGAGTCGACGAAGCCCGTGCCGTGGGGTGCGTCGCGTACGACAGTGTCCAGCTTGGGCACGGCCCCGCCTGCGAACATCATCGTGCTCCACGCGCCGGCAAAGCCGTCGAGGTCGAAGGGGATGACGCGTACGGTGACGTTGTCCGCTTCGGAGAGTTCCAGGACTCGGGCGAGCTGGGCGCGCGCGGCGGGACGGTCGCCGACCCTGATGCGCAGCGCCGCCTCGTGGATCACCGCTTCGTAGGGAATGGATGCGGGGCCCTCGATGACAGTCCGGCGCTGCATCCTGTGTGCGACGCGCAGTTCCGTGTCGGAGTACGGGAGTTCAGGTACTCGGTACGAGAAGACGGCATGGGCGTAGGCCTCGGTCTGCAGGAGGCCGGGGATGTTGAGGGACTCCACGTCGCGTCGGTGCGTTGCATGGTGCTCCAGCTCGGCGATGTCGAGGAATGACGAGGGCAGTTGGCCCCGGTACTGCTCCCACCAACCCCGCGTGCGGTCGGTGGCCATTGCCGCAAGGGCAGCGACCCATTCCTCGTCGGTGCACGAGTAGTGGGCGGCCAGGCTTCGCAGCCTCTTCTCGCTCACACCTGTGAAGCCGTACTCGATCTGGTTGATCTGGGTGGAACTCACGCCGAGTAGCGCTGCCGCCTCACGGCCGGTGAGCCCGGCCGCTTCGCGGAGCCTGCGCAGCTCCGCCCCCAACCGCACCTGACGTGCTGTCGGTTCGCGCCTCAACCCCATCTGTTGCTCCTCCCAACGCGCCTGCGGGTGCGACTCGTTCGGGGGCAAGATTACGCGATCGGCTTGCTTGACCTGGAAATCAAGGTCTACCGTCAGTGATGCGACGTTCACGCTGCGGAAGCGCACCGTTCCGTCCTGCCATGACGGCTGCGGCAATGCCACCGCGTCCCCACACCCACTCACCCACTTGGAGCTGACCCATGCCTCAAACCAGCCCCGCCCCCGACTCCTGGGAGTACTCCCTGTACATCCCCGCCGACCCCCGCGCCGTCACCGTCTGCCGTCGCACGCTCCGCCTGATCCTCACCCTGCACGGCCTGCCCCACCTCGTCGACACCGCCGAGCTGCTCGCCTCGGAGCTGGTGTCCAACGCCGTCCTGCACACCAAGGGCCCCGCGTGCCTGCGTCTCCGTTTCCGGGACGGCGTCCTGCAGATCGGCGCGTGGGACGCCGACCCCGAACCGCCGGACCCGCCGCGCCGGTTGGAGGAACTCGGCGACGACTCGGAGAGCGGGCGGGGCATGGCTCTGGTGCGGGCGTGCTCGGACCTCTGGCACTGGCAGCCGCTGTCCCGGATGGGGCATCGGGGGAAGTTGGTGTGGTGCGAACTGAATGCGGCGTAGCTCGTTGATCACGCCGGATCCGCCCCTCGCGGCGCTCTCGGCCATGACGCACGGCCGGGGGCGGCAGGCCGCCGCCATACTGGAATCGCTGGCGGCGGCCCTGAAGGACATCGACCGCGACAGCGCCGCGGTGCTCGTGCAGTTCGTCGACTCGTGCCTGGCGGATGACCAGGTCCGGAAGATGTGGAGGGACCTGATGACGGCGATGCAGTACTTCTGGCGGCACCCGCTCGCCGAGGAGGTACGGGAGGAAGGCCGGGAGGAGGGTCGTGAGGAAGGTCGGGTTCGTGAGCGGGCTGCGATGATTCTTCGCATCCTCGAGTGGCGCGGTGTCGCTGTGCCGGACGAGGTCCGGGCCCGCGTCGAGGCCTGCACGGACCCGGACCAGCTGGCGGTCTGGTCCGAGCGCGCGGTCCACGCCACCAGCGTGGACGATCTCTTCGACGCCGTCGAGTAGAGGCCCCGGCCGACGCCTTCCGCCGCGGGTGCCGGAGTTCGGCCCAGCACCCGCACCGGCGTCGCCGCCAGAAATGCCCGCACCCCAGGCGCGTCGGTGTGATTGGTTCTTCTTCTTGAAAGTGGTTGGCTTCTTCCTTTTCCCGGATAGAGTCTTACCCATGACGAACAACAATTCCGTGCCCCGTGTGGCCCTCAAGAAGATAACCCCCGACGTTTCCGCCGCGATGGGCTCCCTGCACGGCGCGGCCGTTTCCGCGGCGCAGGACGCCAAGGTCGAGCCCGAGCTTCTGGAACTGATCCGGATCCGCGCCTCGCAGCTCAACGGCTGCGCGTTCTGCCTCGACATGCACACCAAGGACGCCCGCGCGGCGGACGAGACCGAGCAGCGCATCTACGCGCTGAACGCCTGGCGGGAGACCCCCTTCTTCACCGAACGCGAGCGCGCCGCACTGGCGTTGACCGAGGCCGTGACCTTCGTCGCCGACGGGCACGTGCCGGACGACGTCTACGCCGAGGCCGCGGCCGTCTTCGACGAGGCACAGGTCGCGGCGCTGATCTGGGCGGCCACGGTCATCAACGCGTACAACCGGATCGCGATCGCGACGCGTATGGTTCCGGGTGCTTATCAGCCCGCCAAGAAGTAATATCAAGTAATATCGGGGAACGTCGAATATGGGCATCGGTGGTATTGTCGATGCCCATCGTCTGTTTTTTGGTCACATATTCGGAAGCGGCTCCGGGAGCTTTTCCAGCCAGTTCCTCCATTCCGCCGCCCGGGTCGCCGGACCGGCCGTCATCGCCTCTCCGGTCCCGGTCCCGGCCCCGTTCCCGGTCCAGCCCGTCACCGGGCGGATGCCGTGCAGCGCGTTGACGAGCCACACCTCCCGGCCGGCCAGCTCGGCCACCGTCCGCCTGCGGTGGGCGACGCGGATCCCGGACCGTACGGCCCGCTCCTGGATCAGCCCGCCGGTGATCCCCGGGAGCAGGGGCGACCCGGCCGGGGGCAGGCAGAGGGTGTCGTCCTCCCACCACAGGACGCTCGCGGTCGCCGACTCCAGCACCGTCCCCGACGAGTCGACCAGGATCCCTTCCTGCGCCCCCTCTTCGACCGCCCGCCCGCGCACCCGGGCCAGGGCGTCCAGGTCGGGGCCCTTGCGGCGGGGCAGGGTCCGTGGATCGGGCTGACCGGCCGCCCACAGGCGCACCTCGCTGCCGAGCGGCGGCGCGTGCCGCAGCCGTAGCCGCAGTTCCAGGGAGCCGGCGGCGAGTTCCACCCGGGGGAACCACTCACCCGTGCGCGGCAGCACGGCGGTCATGTCGTGCCAGAACTCGACCAGCCGGCGCGGCCCGGGGCCGTCGGACTCGGCGCAGGCCCGCAGGAACCGCTCCCGGTGCCGGCCGTACCCGCGCACCCGGCCCTCGCGCACCAGCCACGAGTCCGCGACCAGCAGCGGACCGTTCGCCACGGTCGTCGCGGATTCCGGTTCCACCGTCAGGCCCCGGCTGGGCGTCCAGGTCAACAGGCCTTCCTCGGCCCCAACCGTCAGTTGTGCACCCACTCGGTCCTCGTCCTCCTCAGTACTTCCCGCCCGCCGCCGCCGGAGCCCCGCCCCGGGGTCCGTACGGCGCGTGCTCCAGCCATGAGCCGCACGACGGCAGCACGGGTGCGAGCGCGGCCGCCGCACGCTGCCTGAGCCGTACGATCCGGCGCTGCGGGCGCAGATGCTCCAGCGCAGTCCCGGCGGCGGCGCTGTTGAACAGCCCGGCCGCGCGCCGTACTTCGGCGAATTCCCGTACCGCCTGGGCCGTCCCGGCGGCGATCGCCTCCGCCGCCGCTGCCGCGTCCGCGATCCCGCTGTTCATGCCGCGCGCCCCGAACGGCGGGAACAGATGCGCGGCCTCCCCGACGAGCAGCACCCGCCCGTGCGGGTCGGTGAAGGAGGCCGCGACCTTGCGCAGGAAGCGGTACGTCGACACCCACAGGATGCGGTCGGCGTACCCGTCGCCCACGACCCCGGGCAGCCACTCCCGTACGGCGTCCTCGGTGCCGTAGGCCTCCTCCTGGTCGTCGTCGCGGCACTGGAGGTCGACCTGGAAGCCGCCGGTGAACGGCACCCGCATCACGCTGCGCCCCCCGACGCCCGGATGCTCGTAGTGGAAGACCCGCTCCAGCGGCTGCTCGGCGCCCGGGACGTCGGCGACGTCCACGACGACGTGGAAGCCCTCGCCCCGCACGCCCTCCATGGCGATGCCCAGATCGCCCCGGACGGCCGAGCGGGCGCCGTCGGCGGCGACGACGTACTTGGCGTCCCAGGCGCGCCCGTCCTCGCCGGTCAGCGTGACGCCGTTCTCGGACGCCCGTACGCCGCGGACTCGCGTGTCCCAGACGAACTCCACCCCGGCCCGCTCGCACGCGGCGCGCAGGAAGCGCTCGGTGTCCAACTGACGCAGGCTGGTGAAGGGCGGCAGCCCGGACGGGGGCGGAAAGGTGCGGGAGTACACCTCGCGGCCCCGGTAGAGGGTGCGCCGGGTGTGCCAGGTCCGGCCGTACGCCGTGATCTCCGCGGCCAGGCCCGGGGACATCCCGTCGAGCAGCCGCAGCGTCTCCTTGTGCACGAACAGGGCCCGGCTGCCCGGTCGTCGGCGGTCCTCGGGGTCCGCCTCCAGGAGCACGACCGGCAGTCCGCGCGAGCGCAGACCCAGCGCGGCCGACAGGCCGACCGGGCCCGCGCCCACCACGATCACAGGGTTCACGCGCGCACGCTCTCTCGCGTCCCGGTCAGCATGCGGGTGATCTCCACCCGCTTCACCTTCCAGGTGGCGGTCATCGGCAGTTCCTCGAACCGCCACTGTCGCGGCTCGGCCATCGCGGGCAGATCCGCCGTGGCCTCCCGCCAGCGCTCCGGGTCCAGTGGCCGTTCGCCCCGGACGCACACCACCGGTACCGGCTCGCGGTCCGCGCCCGGCACGATGACGACCTCACGCAGTTCCTCCAGCCGCTCCATCAGCGCGTCCTCGACCTCCAGGTTGCTGTGCACGGCGTCGATCTGGTCGATCTCACGGTCGATCAGATGCAGGGCGCCCCACCGGCTCATGTAGCCCATGTCGCCCATCTGCCACCAGCCGCCGTCCAGTTGGCGCTCGTACTGCGCCCGCGCGCCCAGGTAGGTGAGAATGCGCCCCCGGGTGCGGGCCTCGATCCGGCCGGGCGTTCCCGGCGCGGCCCGGAAGCCGTCGGCGTCCGCGATCCGGACCCGGGTGAAGCCGGGGATGCCGATCCCGACCCGGCGCCCGTCCGCCCGCTCCGCGCTGCGCCGCGTGAACCACTGGAACGCGACCGGTCCCGTCTCGCTCTGCCCGTACAGCTGGATCAGCCAGGGCGCGCGCCGCTTCGACGCGCCCAGCAGCCGCTTCACGGTGCGCGGGTGGATCGCGTCGAACGTGGAGCCGTACGACTTCACCCGGGACAGCGGGGCCCCGGGCGCGTCGGCCAGCTCCTCCCACAGCACGAAGGTGTTGGGGTGGGTCTCGACGATGCCGGGCCGGTGCCGGGCCAGCAGCGGGCCCACGGAGGCCGGCTCCGGATCGGTGATCAGCACGAGCGGGCTGCCGAAGTGCAGCAGGACGCCGAGCAGGTGGTAGAAGCGCGAGTGCACGAAGGACATGTGCAGCGCGGCCGTCTCCCCGCGGGTGGGCCAGCCCATCGCCTTCTGCGGGACGAGCCGGTTCCACATGGTGTTCGCGCAGTGCACGGCCAGCTTGGGCACGCCGGTGGTGCCCGAGCTGTGGGTGATCAGGGCGGGTTCGCGCGGGTGCAGCCGCACGGGCGCGGGGACTTCGGCGCCGGCGTGCTTCGCCAGGGGCTCGGCGCCCGGCGCGTCGTCGACGGAGAGCGTCCGCCGGACGAGCCCGGAGAGCTCGACGTCCGCGAGCGGGCCGTCCAGCTTGGCGCGGTCGGTGATCAGCCACGGCTCCCGGAGCCGTCCGAGAAGCTGTCCGACGACCGGCCCGGCCAGCCCGGGGGACAGCAGCACGGGGACCGCGCCGATACGGGAGACCGCGCAGGTCAGCAGCACGATGTCGACGTTGTCCGTCTTGTGGACGACCACCTGCTCAGAGGGCCGCACCCCCGCCGCCCACAGCCGGCCCGACAGGTCCTCGACCACGTCGGCGAGGGCCCGGTAGTCGAGGTCGACCCCGAGGACCGGGTGGGTGTCCAGCGGCCGGTCCAGGGTGACGAAGACGGCGCCGTGGCGGTCGGCCGCCCGCCGGAACAGCGGGCCCAGGTAGAACCCGCGATCGGCGAGCAGGGGTTGCTGCGACATGTGGCTGTTCCTCTCTGACGTACGGCAGGGGGCTGGGGCCGGGGCCGGGGCTGTGGCCGGGGCTGGCGCGGTCACCAGGCGCCCTGGCGGACGAGGTGGCGGCGGAGCTTTCCGGTGGAGGTCCGCGGCAGGGACGGCACGAAGCTGACGCTGCGCGGGACCTTGAACGCGGCGAGCCGGTCGCGGGCCAGCGCGACGAGGTCGTCGCTCAGACCGTCCGCAGGGGAGGAGACCGGCACGACGAAGGCGCGCAGCCGGCTGAAGCCGCGCCCGTCGGTGACGGCCGCGACCGCGACCTCCCGCACCGCCGGATGGGCGCGCAGCACGGCCTCCACCTCCAGCGGGGAGACGGTGATCCCGCCGACCATCTCCATGTCGTCGGTGCGGCCCAGATGCCGGTAGGCGCCGTCCGGTTCACGGCGGGCCCGGTCGTGGGTGGCCAGCCAGCCGCCGACGAGGGTGCGTTCCGTCTCCTCGGGCCGGTTCAGATAGCCGGTCGTCACCGTCGGCCCGCGCACCCACAGCTCGCCCTCCTCGCCGTCGGGCACGGGCCGTCCGGCACGGTCGCGCACCTCGACCTCGAACCCCGGCACGGGACGCCCGACGGTGCCGGGGTGGTTGTGGCCGAGGCTGTTGGCGCAGAAGGCGTGACCGGCCTCGGTGGAGCCGATCTGCTCCAGCACCGGCGCCCCGAGCAACTCGCCGACCCGTCCGCCGAGTTCGTCCGGCATGCCCTCGCCGGCCGACACCGCGGCGCGCACCGAGGCGAAGCAGGCCGCGTGCCCGCTGCCCCGGTCGGCGACCAGCGCCGCGAACGCCGACGGCACGGAGTAGAGCAGGCTCACCCGGTGCCGGGCGACGAGCTCGTCGACGGCGGCGGGCGTCGGACGGCGGTCCACCAGCACGGCGGACGACCCGGAGAACAGGGGGAAGACGAACGCGTTGCCGAACCCGTAGGCGAAGTACAGCTTCGACACCGACAGGGTGACGTCGTCCTCGGTGATCCCCAGCAGCCGCCGGCCGATCAGGTCGTGGTACGCCTTCGGGTCGCCGTGCGTGTGCACGACCCCCTTCGGGCGGCCCGTGGTGCCGGAGGTGTACTGCACGTAGAGGGGCGCGTCCGCGTCGACCGGGTGGACGGGCGCCGGCGCGGCGGTCGGGGCGAGCGCGAGGAACTGGTCGGCGCCGAGCCTCGCCCGCTCGCTGAACCGGTCCTCCAGCCCCGGCCCGGTCAGACACAGCACGGCGCCGGTGTCCTCGGCCATGAACGCGTGCTCGGCGGCGGGCAGTTCGGGATTGACGAGGACGGCGACGGCGCCCAGCCGGGCGACCCCGAGAAAGGCCGTCACCCAGGCGATCCCGTCGGGCAGCGCGAGCAGCACCCGGTCGCCGGGCCGCACGCCGTGACCGGCGAGCACACCGGCCGCCCGCGCCGCGAGCGCGTGCACCTCCCCGTGGGTCCACCCCTGATGCCCCTGATGGAAGGCGACCCGGCCGCCCCACCCGCGCCGCTCGGCGAGGTCGTCGAGGTAGGCGGCGAGGTTGCCGGGGGCGCCTGATCCGGAGACGGAGCCGGAGCCTGAGCCGGAGCCGTCCAGGGCTGCTCTGGGCTGGGGAACGGTCAGGGAACGCGCCGTGGCCGTGGCCGTGGCCGTGGCCGTGGCCGGGGGCTGTGGCGTGGTCATGGGCTGTGGCGTGGCCGTGGGCTGCGCTGCCGCGAGCTGCGGTGTGGCCGTGGGCCGGGGCGTCGTCATCGGGTGGCCTCCTTCACGGTGCCCGCGGCGGGGCCGGGCTCCGGGGACTCCGGGCGCGCACCGCGCTGTGCGGTTCTGGCCCCGACCCGGCGCAGCGCGCTCACCTGGGCCTCGGCCGCCTCCGTCGCACGCGACGGCACCCGGGTCCTGGCTGCCGTGTGCTCCCGCAGGGCCCGCATCTGGGCGGCCGTCTTCAGCAGCATCTCGTCGTACTCGGCGACCGGGTCGGAGTCGAGGACGATCGCGCCGCCCGCGCCCAGCTGCAGGATGCCGTCGGCCAGGACGGCGGTGCGGATGACGATGTTGAGGTCGGCGCCTCCGCTGCACCCCAGGTAGCCGAGGGCCCCCGAGTACACGCCGCGCGCCTCGGTCTCCAGCTCGTCGATGATCTCCAGCGTGCGCAGCTTCGGCGCGCCGGTCATCGACCCGCCGGGGAAGCAGGCGCGTACGCAGTCCACCGCGTCGGTGCCCTGGCGCAGCCGTCCCTCGACGGTGGACACGAGCTGGTGCACGGTCGCGTACGTCTCGGTGGCCATGAGCCGGGAGACGCGCACGGTCCCGGTCCGGCAGACCCGCCCCAGGTCGTTGCGGAGCAGGTCGACGATCATCAGGTTCTCGGCGCGGGTCTTGGCGTCCGCCGCGAGCGCGTCCCTGAGCAGGGCGTCCTCCTGCGGATCCGCGCCGCGCGGCGCGGTGCCCTTGATGGGCTTGGCCTCGGCGACGCCGTCCCGGGTGATCCGCAGGAACCGCTCGGGCGAGGAGCCGACCACGTCGAGGTCGCCGAACCTCAGATAGGAGGCGTACGGGGCCGGGTTGACGCGGCGCAGCACCCGGTAGAAGGCGTACGCGTCGTCCGGAGCGGGTAAACGGGCGGCGTTGGTCAGACAGATCTCGTAGCTGGTGCCCGCCGCGAGCTCCCGCTTGCAGGCCTCGATGTCCGCGAGATACGTCGCACGGTCCCGCACCAGCCACGGTTCGACGTCGCCGAGAGCCGGCTCGGCCGCCTCGGCGGGCGCGGGCGCCGGCCGGTCGGTCTCCGTGGGCAGCGAGGTGAGCTGGGCGAGGGTGCTCTCCAGCCACTCCGTGGCCTCCCGGGCAGCCTGCGGGGTGTCCTCCGCGACGCAGACCGCGTAGGTGAAGCCTTCCTCGTGGTCCACCGCGATCAGCCGGTCGGCGAAGAGCCAGCAGGCGTCCGGGGTGGCGGAGCGGTGCGCGTTCGGGGAGCCGCAGTCGGCCTTCGTCTCGTAGCCGAAGTAGCCGACGTAGCCGCCGGTGAAGTCGAAGGGCAGCCCGGTGGCGTCGACCCGACGGTTGGCCAACTGCCGCTTGAGATAGTCGAAGACGCTGGCCCGGACCTTGCGCGCCGGCCGTCCGGCCCGCTCGATCTCGCACGTCCCGGTCTCGACGTCGTACCGGACGAACTCGGCGAGCGGACCGCTGTCGTCACCGAAGAACGAGAACCGGGAGAGCCCCGGCTCGACCCGGGAGCTGTCCAGCCAGAACGCCCGCGGCGAGGCGGCGTACATCCGCGTGAACGCGGCCTCCGCGTCGATCGCCTCGGCGATGCGACGGGTGTGCAGCCGGTGGGCGGGGCCGCCGGACCGGCGCGGACGGGGGATCGGGACGGTCGTCACCGCGGGGGCGCGGCTCGGCATCGCCGCCTCGGTCGGCGGGACCGCGGTGTTCTTCGCCCGCAGCTTGCGGGCCCGCTCGGCGGTGAGGTTGCGGAAGTTCACCAGCATCCGGTGGCCGTACTCGGTGAGCACCGACTCCGGGTGGAACTGCACGCCCCACAGCGGCCTTTCGCGGTGCCGCAGCCCCATCAGGACGCCGTCCTCCGCCCAGGCCGTGGCCTCCAGGGACTCGGGCAGCGGCTCGCGCACGGCCAGCGAGTGGTAGCGGACCGCGGTGAAGTTCTGCGGCAGCCCCTGGAACAGGTCGCGCCCGTCGTGCCGGACGGCCGACAGGTATCCGTGCCGGGGCTCCGGGGCGGGCGCCACCAGGGCGCCCGCCCCGTGCGCGATGCCCTGGTGGCCGAGGCAGACGCCGAGCACCGGCACCGTGGACCCGGCGAGCACCCTGGCGCTGATGCCGAAGTCACGGGCCTTCTCCGGGTGCCCCGGCCCCGGCGACACCACCACGTTGTCGAATTCCGCGAGATCGGGAATCGTGTCGGCGGGGGCGTCATTGAGGATCACGACCGGTTCCTCGCCGTTGACCTCGGCGATCAGCTGGAACAGGTTGTACGTGTACGAGTCGTAATTGTCGATGAGCAGGGTCTTCACCCGCCCACCTCCCTAGGGTCGTTCTCGGTACTACGCGGTCCGTTTATGCCGCCCGCGCAGTGCCTGGAGCGGTGGATACAGCCATTTCTTGAAGAAACGCTGAAGGCGGGGCATGAGAATCCAGGTCACGAGGGCCGTCACGCACAGACAGAGCAGCAGCGTGCGAATGAACGGATTGAGGCCGCCGAGATAAGGAAGCGCGATCACGTTGAAGAGGAGCACCGGCGGGAAAACCGCGCTCATGTTCACGAACCATAGCTTCCATTTCGACGGCGGGGCCGGCGCCTTCGGGACGGCGGTCTGGGAGTCGAACCACACCTTGGAGCCCCGCACGCTCTTGCGGTCCGTCTGCACGGCGATCCCCGCGGCCCGGGCGTCCCACTGCATGCGCGCAGTCGAGTTCTCCCAGGCCCGGGACGTTCCTTCGCTGGCGAAGCGATAGACGACATGCCACTCCGCCTCTCCGTCGACTAGCACGCCACCCCCGAGGAAGCCGGGCTGCTGCGCACTCGCGCCCAGCATGGCCCACCCCCAGGAGTGAAAGTCGGCCTCTCGGCCCGGCGTCACGCGATAAGCCGAGGTGACGGTGACGGGATTACTGGTCACGGTGTCGAGTACGGAGCGGAGGTTCTCAGCGTTCACACATCCTTCAAACTTTTACTAACGTCTGCGGATGTCCGAAACGTGAGTCTTCATGCGTTTTTCGGCGACCTTGGCGGCTTCTGTCGAGGGGGATGTGGAGCGGTACTGCGGGTAACCTTTCCGAATTCTCGGAAGCGCTTGCCGACGAGTCGGGGGAAGTGCACGATCGATTCTCCGTCGAGTTCCCGAACCGAAGGAGATTCATGTCCAGGTACGACTGGAATCTGACCCATGAGGGAATCGAAAGGGCTCGTTCCGTGATCGAACCTGCCCGAAAAGAAGTCACCGCGCATCCCATTTACCAGCGGATCAGCACCCGGGACCACATGGCGACGTTCATGGCGCACCACGTTTTCGCCGTCTGGGACTTCATGTCCCTGCTCAAGTCGCTCCAGCGCGACCTCACCTGCGTCGACGTCCCCTGGGTGCCGCGCGGCTCGGAGGTGAGCCGGCGGCTCATCAACGACATCGTCCTCGTCGAGGAGAGCGACGAGCTGAACGGCGGCTTCACCAGCCACTTCGAGCTGTACCGCGCGGGCATGGACGAGGCCGGCGCCGACACATCCCGCATCGACACGTTCCTCGCGCTGGTCGGCGAGGGGCACGACGTGGCGTCGGCGCTGCGGGTCGCCCAAGTCCCGGCCCCCGCAGCCGAGTTCGTGCGCACGACCTTCGAGATCATCGCCGACCGGCCGCTGCACTGCCGGGCCGCCGCCTTCGCCTTCTCCCGGGAGGACCTCATCCCGGACATGTTCGACCAGGTGATCAAGAAGGAGGGCACCGACCGGTTCCCGCTCTTCTGCGACTACCTCGCCCGGCACATCGAGGTCGACGGCGAGGAGCACACCCCCATGGCCATGCAGATGGTCGCCGACCTGTGCGGCGCCGACGACACCCGCTGGCAGGAGGCCGTCGAGACGGCGACCCTCGCCCTGGAGGCACGAACCCGCCTCTGGGACGGCATCACCGAGGCGATGGCCTGACGGGTGCGTCTCGTGCGCCCGGTGCGCCCGGTGCGTCTCGTGCGTCCGGTGCGTCTCGTGCGTCCGGTGCGTCTCGTGCGTCCGGTGCGTCCGGTGCGTCTCGTGCGTCCGGTGCGTCCGGCGAGCCTGGTGCGCCCGGTGCGTCAGATGAGCCCGGTGCGTCCGGCGCTTCAGGTGCTTCAGGTGCTTCAGGTGCTTCAGGTGCTTCAGGTGCCTCCGGGGCCGACGCCGCCTCCTGTGCCACCGAGGCTGACACCGCCTCCTGTGCCTCCGGGCCTGACACCGCCTCCTGTGCCACCGGGGCCGACTTCGGCTCCTGCGCCTCTGGGGCTGACGCCGGCTCCTGTGTCTCCGGGGCCGACTTCGGCTCCTGCGCCTCTGAGGGTGACGCCAGCTCCTGTGTCTCCGGGGCCGATGCCGCCTCTTGCGCCTCGGGGGCCGACACCGGTTCCTGTGCCTCTGGGGCTGACGCTGTCTCCTGTGCCTTCGGGGTCGACTGCGGCTCCTGTGCCTCCTAGGCGGACTCCGGCTCCTGTGCCTCCAGGGCTGACGCCGGCTCCTGTGCCTCCTGCGTCGACTGCGGCTCCTGTGCCTTCGGGGTCGAATCCGGCTTCTGCGCCTCGGGGGCCGACGCCGGCTCCTGTGTCTCCGGGGTCGACCCCGGGGCCTCGCCGAAGCGGGCCAGCGCCAGCGCCCCCGCTACGGCGACCGCGAACCCCAGCACGGCCAGCCAGCCGAGCCCCTCCCGGGTGCGGTCCCCGAGCCACACCACGCCCACGAGCGCGGGACCGATCGTCTCGCCGATCACTATCCCGGCCGTGGCCGTCGTCACCGACCCCCGCTGCAGCGCCGTCGTCAGCAACAGGAACGCGGCCCCGCCCCCCACCAGCAGGGCGTACGTCGCCGGGTTGGTGAGCAGGTCAGAGGGTGCGAGCGAGTCGACCAGCCGCACCGCCACCTCCACCACCCCGAACCCGCACCCGGCGCCCAGCCCCAGCACCAGCGCCCGCCCCCGCCCGGTGAGCCGCCCGCCCACCAGGCCCAGCAGCAGCACCCCGACCGCCGCACCGAGCATCACCCACGGCAACGCGTCCGGGCCGCTCTCCTCGCCCTCCGTCCCGGAGGCCAGCCCCAGCATGCCCAGCCCCGCGCACACCACCCCCACCGCCAGCCACTCCATGCGGCTCAGCCGCACCCGCAGCAGCCGCGCCGCGACCACCGCGGTCACCGCCAGACTGGAGGCGAGGGCCGCACCTACGGCGTAGATCGGCACCGACCGCAGCGCGGCGATCTGGAACAGGAACCCGAGCCCGTCCAGCGCCAGCCCCGCCAGATACCGCCACTGGCGCACCGCCCGCAGCAACAGCGCCGCGTCCCCACCGCCTCCACCGCCCCGCCCGTCGCTGCCGTCGGCGGCGGCGCGCGCCGCCATCGCCTGCAACACCGTCGCCGTACCGAAGCAGACCGCCGCGCCGAGGGCGCACACCATTCCAAAGAGCACGAAAGGACTGTAGGCGAGAGGCCGGTGGACGGGCCGCCCGCGGTCGCCATCCGACCGATGTCTAGGCTGACGGCCGGAAATCGCCGTAAGGGCGATCCGACAACGGGGACACGGGGAGACGGGAACATGGCGGACACGCGTCGAAAGCTGCGCTCGGGCACGGTCGTACTCGGAGGCATGGGACTGCTCGCGGCGGCCCTCACCGCCTGCTCCTCCGACCCCGACAAGCGCTGCGTCGACCGCGACAGCTACAACCTCGCCAAGGGGTACAAGGTCGTCGCCGACAAGAACTGCAAGTCCACCAAGGCCTCGGCGGCCGGCGTCTGGTACTACGGCGGCAAGAAGCAGGGCTCCTGGGTCGACGGCGGCTCCTTCACCAAGCCCGGCAAGGGATCCGGGGGTTCCTCCAGCAGCAGCGGAGGCGGCAACGGCGTCAGCCGCGGCGGCTTCGGCGGCGACGGGGACAGCGACGGCGGCAGCCACAAGGGCAGCTCCGGCGGCTGAGCGACCGAGCGGCTGAGCGACCGAGCGGCTGAACAGGACACCTGCACCCATGCGACGTCACACGATCGAACCCCGCCCCGACTGGCAGCGCACCGTCGAGGAACAGGGCCTCGTCTACCCCCTCACCCGTCACCCCGACGGCCTCCTGCGCCCCTACTGGGACGAGAGCGCGTACTACGCGTTCACCCTCGACGAGGTCGAGGCGCTGGAGGAGACCGTCGAGGAACTCCACGAGATGTGCCTGGCGGCGGCCGCGCATCTGGTCGACTCCGACCGCCTCGCCGACCTCGGCATCACCGACGCGCGCGTCGCGGCGGCGGTCACCGAGGCCTGGCGCCGACGCGCCGAACTCCCCTCCCTCTACGGCCGGTTCGACCTCCGCTACGACGGCGCCGGCCCGGCGAAACTCCTGGAGTACAACGCCGACACCCCCACCTCCCTCGTGGAGGCCGCCTCCCCCCAGTGGTTCTGGATGGAGGAGCGCTTCCCCGGCGCCGACCAGTGGAACTCCCTCCACGAACGCCTGGTCGCCGCCTGGAAGAAACAGGCCACCCTGCTCCCGCCCGGCAGCCCGCTGCACTTCGCGCACTCCTCCGCCGACGAACTCGGCGAGGACCTCATGACCGTCGCCTACCTCAAGGAGACCGCCGAGCAGGCCGGCCTGGACACCGACTGGATCTCCATGGAGGAGATCGGCTGGGACCCCCTGTCCGGCCGCTTCGTCGACCAGCAACTCCGTTTCATCCGCAGCTGCTTCAAGCTCTATCCCTGGGAGTGGCTCACCACCGACCGTTTCGCCGGTCACGTCCTCGACACCCTCGACAACGGCGGCGGCACCGGCTCCACGATGTGGATCGAGCCGGCCTGGAAGATGCTGCTCAGCAACAAGGCGCTCCTGGCCGTCCTGTGGGAGCTGTACCCCGGCCACCCCAACCTCCTGCCCGCCTACCTCGATGGCCCCCGCGAACTGGCGACCACGACCGGCTACGTCGCCAAGCCCCTGCTGGGCCGCGAGGGCGCCGGCGTCACGGTCCACGAACCGGGTGCCGCCCCCGTCGCCCTGCGCACCGACGAACCCTGCTGCTACCAGCAGTTGGCGCCGCTGCCCGCCTTCGACGGCAACCATGTCGTCCTCGGCGCCTGGGTCGTGGAGGACGAGTCGGCCGGCCTCGGCATCCGCGAGTCCTCCGGCCTGATCACAGACGAGTACGCCCGCTTCCTCCCGCACGTGATCCTGTAGAAGACCCGCAAGCACCGGAAGCACCGGAAGCCTGCAAGCCTGCAAGCACCGGAAGCCCGGCAGCTCAGGAGGCCCCGAGGTCGCTCGCATGGTGGACTCGGGGCCCTGCCCCTGTGACGTGCCCGCTAGGGTGGTGAGCAGGCCGTGACTGGCGCGCTGGGCCCGCTCGTCACATTCCCGTCGTCCGCCCGCAGGGCGGGCTCCGCGGTGTCTGGTGCGTGCGATCGCAAGGCACCGGAGCGCCCTCGTGGCGGAGCCACGTGGGTGGTTCGGCAACACAGCGAGCGTGCGTGCCAGACACCGCGGAGCAGGCGGGAATGTGACGATCGGGCCCGAGGATGGGACGGACCATCGGGGAGCGGCCTGGGAGTAGACAACAGTGCCGTGCGCCTGGGCCGAACCGTGACACCGTGACCGCTTTCCAGCACCACGCCACCCGGAGGCCGACGACATGTCCGAGCAGCAGCCCCTCTCCACCGAGTCCACCGCCTTCCGTGCGGCCCTCGACGTGATCCGCGCCGTCGAGCCGCGTGTCGCCGACGCCATCGGCCAGGAGGTCCACGACCAGCGCGAGATGCTCAAGCTGATCGCCTCCGAGAACTACGCCTCCCCGGCCACCCTCCTCGCGATGGGCAACTGGTTCAGCGACAAGTACGCCGAGGGCACCGTCGGCCGCCGCTTCTACGCCGGCTGTCGCAATGTGGACACGGTCGAGGCGCTCGCCGCCGAGCACGCCCGTGAGCTGTTCGGCGCCCGCCACGCCTACGTTCAGCCGCACTCCGGCATCGACGCCAACCTGGTCGCCTTCTGGGCCGTTCTCGCCGACCGTGTCGAGGTTCCGTTCCTGGAGAAGACCGGCGCCCGCCAGGTCAACGACCTCTCCGAGGCCGACTGGGCGGAACTCCGCCAGGCCTTCGGCAACCAGCGCATGCTCGGCATGTCCCTGGACGCCGGCGGCCACCTCACCCACGGCTTCCGCCCGAACATCTCGGGCAAGATGTTCGACCAGCGCTCCTACGGCACCGACCCGGCGACCGGCCTCATCGACTACGAGGCCTTGCGCGCCTCGGCCCGCGACTTCAAGCCGCTGATCATCGTGGCGGGCTACTCCGCGTACCCCCGTCTGGTGAACTTCCGGATCATGCGGGAGATCGCCGACGAGGTCGGCGCGACCCTGATGGTCGACATGGCGCACTTCGCGGGCCTGGTCGCGGGCAAGGTCCTGACCGGCGACTTCGACCCGGTGCCGCACGCCCAGATCGTGACGACCACCACCCACAAGTCCCTGCGCGGCCCGCGCGGCGGCATGGTCCTGTGCGACGACTCCCTCAAGGACCAGGTCGACCGCGGCTGCCCGATGGTCCTCGGCGGGCCGCTTCCGCATGTCATGGCAGCCAAGGCCGTCGCGCTCGCGGAGGCCCGTCAGCCCTCCTTCCAGGACTACGCCCAGCGCATCGTCGACAACTCCCGCGCGCTGGCCGAGGGCTTGATGAGCCGGGGCGCGACCCTCGTCACCGGCGGCACGGACAACCACCTGAACCTGATCGACGTCGCCTCCTCCTACGGCCTCACCGGCCGTCAGGCCGAGGCCGCGCTGCTCGACTCGGGCATCGTCACCAACCGCAACGCCATCCCCGCCGACCCGAACGGCGCCTGGTACACCTCCGGCATCCGCATCGGCACCCCTGCCCTGACCACGCGCGGCCTGGGCACGGCCGAGATGGACGAGGTGGCGGCCCTGATCGACCGCGTCCTCACCGCCACCGAGCCGGGCACGACGAAGTCGGGCGCCCCGTCCAAGGCCTCCCATGTCCTGGACGCGAAGGTGGCGGACGAGATCTCCCAGCGGGCGACGGACCTGGTCGCGGGCTTCCCCTTGTACCCGGAGATCAACCTCGGCTGACGTCGCCCTCGGCCGGATCCCGTCCGGCGAGCTCAGAGATCGATCAGCTCCTGACGCGGCTCTCCCCGCGAGTCTCCCCGCGGCGGTCCGGCTCCTTGCCGGGCCGCCGCGCGGCGTATCAGCACCAAGCCGCCGGCTCCCACCGCCACGCCCAGGGCCAGTCCCGGTATCGCCCACCAGACGCCATTCCGCGCATCGAGGCCCGCCCCCGTGCCCGAGCCCGCCCCCGTGCCTTTGTCCGAGCCCTGGCCCGAGCTCTCCGAACCGGCGCCGCCGGCGAGCACCCCCTCCTGTTCAGCCCGCGCGAGTACGCTCCTCGGCGCCTGATGCCAGCGGATGTCGTCGTCCTCCACCTCGGGTGCCGGATCCGACCGCACCCACGGGGTGCCGTCCTGGGCCATGAACAGCTGGTCCTGCCGCTCGACGGCCACATCACCGCCCGGCGCCCGCTTGGTCTGCGGCCAGCCCCCGACCCCCGTCAGCCCCCAGATCACGGTGCACCGCACGGGCGGATACCGGCCCTCCTGCCACGCCTCCGGCACCCGCTCCGTCGTGGCGTTCGTCGGCTCGAGCAGCTGCCAGAGCAGGGCGAAGTCCCGCCCGGTCCGCGCGTCCCCGATCCGCAGGGTCGCCGTCCGCCCGGTCGAGCCGGCGATCACCATCGCCACATCGGGGCTGTCACCCCCGTTGTCCGGTGCTGCGCTCGCCCCGGTCACCGTCAGGGCGAGCAGGCCCACCGCCATCGACAGTGCCGCGGCCCATGCGGCCACCCGCGACCTACCGTTCCCCCGAATCATTCGCCTGTCTCCCTCTCTTCCTCTCCCTCTCTCCCGCCCTCCGTGCCTTGCCCCGGAGCGGCTCGGCGTCCCCGCCCGCGGTGTCACTCCTGGTACACCGCCCAGCCGCCCGGGGTTCCCACCGCACCGGGTCCGATGTCGACGCCGTCCACGACCTCCCCGGACAGACCACCCAGCCCACACCGCCCTTAAGGGCGGTCCAGCGAGCGTGCGATCTCCATGGCCCGCGCCTTTGACGACACGCCCTCCAAGCGGAGCGTGACATCGCCGGCGGCGGCGCCGTGCGCCCACAACAGCGTCGGCCCGGCCGTCCGCTTCTCGCGGGTGTAGCGGTTGCCGTCGGCGTCCACCAGCCAGAAGCTCAGCAGGTGCGGCTTCGGAAACCAGAGGGCAGGTTCAGGAGCCCCGCCGCCGGGGGGCGCCGCGTCCAGTTCCACCCACTCCGGGAGCTCGCGCAGGGTCTTGGCGAAGCTGACGTCCAGGTGCGCCGGATACTCGTCCAGCCGGATCGGCCGGTCGTCCACGCTCCAGCACAGGCTGATCAGGAACCGTCCCTGTGGTTCGCGGGTCACCGCCACCTCGTCCGGGGCGCCCAGCGCGTCCGGCACCAGCGGCTCGAACCCGGCCGCGAGCCTGGCCTCGGCGAGGGACAGCGAACCGCCGCAGGCGGGCGCCTTCGCGCCGGGGTCGGGGGACGCGGACGGGTCGTACCGCACCTCGACGCCGCCGAAGTCGAACCAGTCGACCACGGCCGCTCGCACCGGGGGCGTGAGCACGAGCACGGTCAGCAGACCGCACAGCGCGGCCGTCAGCGAACGCCATCGCACCCGCGTCCAGCGCCGCACGGCCCGCAGCCGCTCGGCCGCCCCCGGCGGCTCGGCCACCGGCACCGGCACCCGCTCGGCGAGTATCTGCGCCAGCACCCGCTCGGCCATCGTCTCGCCGATGTCGATCCCGCTGATCCCGCTGAACCCACTGATCCCGTCGACCCCACCGACCCCGTCGACCGCGTTGACCCCGTCGCCTCTCGGCGCGTCCAGCGATCGTCCGAGCGCCCGCAGTTCCTCCGGCAGCCGGGCGGCAGGCCCGCGGGGATCCCGTGCGGCGCCCTCACCGTCGTACGGCTCACTCATGCTTCAATCACCCCCTTCCCGAGGCTGAAAGTCCGGCAGCAGTCGGCTCAGTCTGCGCAGGGCGCGGTTGAGTCGGGACTTCACCGTCCCCCGGGGCCAGCCGAGGGCCTGGGCCGTCTCGGACTCGTCCATCTCCAGGAGATAGCGGTACGTGACCACCAGCCGGTGCTCCTCGCTCAGCTTCTCCAGGGCTGCCAGCAGTGCCGTGCGGCGCTCGGTCTCGAGCGTCGCGACCGCCGGGTCGGCCGATTCCGGTATCAGCGGCTCCGCCTCCACGAGGGCCGCCTCGCGGCCGGCCAGCGTCCGCTGCCGCGCCGCCGTACGCACTGTGTTCCTCGTCTCATTGGCGACGATCGACAGCAGCCACGGCTTGAACGCGGCCCCGTCCCGGAACCGGCCCAGCGCGTAGTACGCCTTCACAAAGGCCTGCTGCACCACGTCCTCCGCGTCCGCACCCGCCCCGAGCGCGGCGGCCGCCCGCAGGGCGATGCCCGTGTGGGCCCGCACCAGCTCCGCGTACGCCTCCGGCTCTCCGGTGCGTACGCGTGCGATCACCGCGGCCTCATCGACGATGCGGCCCCCCTCCCGCGCTCTCACGTTCTTGGTACACCGCTCGAGCCCGATCGGTTCCCGACCCGGGTCACATCTGTTTCGCGCGCGTTCCGGAGCGCCCCTGAAGCTCTGCGAGAATGGTGCGCATGGCCTCAGACCGTCCTCGCGTGCTCTCCGGAATCCAGCCCACCGCAGGCTCGTTCCACCTCGGCAACTACCTCGGCGCCGTCCGCCAGTGGGTGGCCCTGCAGGAGTCCCACGACGCGTTCTACATGGTCGTCGACCTGCACGCGATCACGGTCCCGCAGGACCCGAAGGAGCTCACGGCCAACACCCGCCTGGCCGCGGCGCAGCTCCTCGCGGCCGGCCTGGACCCGGACCGCTGCACGCTCTTCGTCCAGAGCCACGTCCCCGAGCACGCCCAGCTCGCCTGGGTCATGAACTGCCTCACCGGCTTCGGCGAGGCCTCCCGTATGACGCAGTTCAAGGACAAGTCCGCCAGGCAGGGCGCCGACCGCGCCTCCGTGGGCCTGTTCACTTACCCGATCCTGCAGGTCGCGGACATCCTGCTGTACCAGGCCGACGAGGTGCCGGTCGGCGAGGACCAGCGTCAGCACGTCGAGCTCACCCGCGACCTCGCCACGCGCTTCAACGGCCGCTACGGCGAGACGTTCACGATCCCGAAGCCGTACATCCTGAAGGAGACGGGCAAGATCTACGACCTTCAGGACCCGTCGATCAAGATGAGCAAGTCGGCGTCCACGCCGAAGGGCCTCATCAACCTGCTCGACGACCCGAAGGCCACCGCCAAGAAGGTCAGGAGCGCGGTCACGGACACCGACACGGTCGTCCGCTACGACCCCGAGAACAAGCCGGGCGTGAGCAACCTGCTCGGCATCTACTCGACCCTCACCGGCACGACCGTCCCGGAGCTGGAGCGGCAGTACGAGGGCAAGCTCTACGGCGCGCTCAAGACCGACCTCGCCGATGTGGTCGTCGAGTTCGTGACGCCGTTCCGGGACCGGACGCAGCAGTACCTGGACGACCCCGAGACGCTCGACGCGCTCCTCGCCAAGGGCGCCGAGAAGGCCCGCGCCGTCGCCGCGGAGACGCTTTCCCAGACGTACGAGCGCGTGGGCTTCCTGGCCGCGAAGCACTGAGCGGCGCTCGGAAGCACCCGGGGCGCACCGTACACACGTTCCTCTGGGCAGAGCGCTGCACATCACTTTCCCTGCGCCTGCCCAGAGCACAGCCGTGGCCGTACAGTCGATAGCCGTACGACTGAGTACGAACCCGGCGCCACACCCCGCCATGACGACATGACGACAGGAGAAGACGTGGGGACCGTAACGATCGGCGTGTCGATCGCGGTCCCGGAGCCTCACGGCAGCCTGCTCCAGGAGCGGCGCGCGGGCTTCGGCGACGCCGCGGCTCATGGCATCCGCACCCACGTCACGCTGCTGCCGCCGACCGAGATCGAGCCGGGCGCGCTCGCGGCGGTCCACGCGCACCTCACCGAGGTGGCCGCGGCCGGCCGGCCCTTCCCGATGCGGCTGTCCGGCACGGGCACCTTCCGGCCCCTGTCGCCGGTGGTCTACGTGAAGGTCGTCGAGGGCGCCGAGGCCTGCGCCTGGCTCCAGCACCGGGTCCGTGACGTCTCCGGGCCGCTCACCCGCGAGCTGCAGTTCCCCTACCACCCGCACGTCACCGTCGCGCACGGCATCGACGAGGCGGCGATGGACCGGGCCTTCGAGGAGCTCGCCCACTACGAGGCCGAGTGGTCCTGCACCGGCTTCTCCCTCCACGAGCAGGGTCCCGACGGCGTCTGGCGCAAGCTGCGCGAGTACGCCTTCGGCGGCGCGACCGTCCCCCCGCAGGCAGCCCACGCCGACCGCAACTCGCTGCCGACGCACTAGCCGAGGCGCCGGACAGGTCCGGGACCGGTCCTGGACAGGTCAGGTCCGGGGCAGTTCTAGAGGGGGAGCCGTCGGTACATCGCGCGTGGGGCGTGGCGTAGTGCGGACATCACCAGGCGCAGCATTCCCGGCGCCCACACCGTCTCCGACCGTCGCCGGAGCCCCAGTTCGACGGCCGTCGCGATCTCTCCCGGCGTCGTCGTCCACGGCTGCCGCGCCCGTCCCGCGGCCGCGCCCGTCCGCACCGAGCCGGGGCGTACGACCATGACGTGGACGCCCGTGCCGTGCAGCGCGTCGCCCAGACCCTGGGCGAAGACGTCGAGGCCGGCCTTGCTCGAGCCGTAGATGAAGTCCGAGCGGCGGGCCCGCTCGCCGGCGACGGAGGACAGGACGACCAGGGAGCCGTGCCCCTGCGTCTGCAGGGCCCGGGCGGCGATCAGCCCCGCCGACACCCCGCCCGTGTAGTTGGTCTGCGCGACGCGCACCGCGGCCGCCGGTTCGCGCTCGTCGTTCGCCTGGTCGCCGAGGACGCCGAAGGCGAGCAGCACCAGGTCGACGTCGCCCTCGGCGAAGACCTTGCCGAGGACCGCCTCGTGCGACGTGGGGTCCTGCGCGTCGAAGGGCACGGTGTGGACGTCCGCCCCGAGGACGCGCAACTGCGCGGCGGCCGACTCCAGGTCGGGGGACGGCCGTCCGGCCAGCCACACCGTGCGGATGCGGCGGGCGATCAGCCGGCGTGCGGTGGCCAGCGCGATCTCTGACGTGCCGCCGAGGACGAGCATGGACTGGGGCAGGCCGAAGGCGTCCTTCATGAGCATGGAGATGACCGTATCGCCCCGCTATGGCGCGTTGGTCGCCCAACATTCGTCCGCTACCCGAAATGGGTGACCGGGCTTTTCGGGTACTCGCACAGGGGTGGTCGACAACTGAAGCAGAGACTGGGGCAGAGTTCGGATCATGGACTGGCTGAAGAAGCTTCCCGGCATCGGGCCGTGGGTCACGCGCCTCATGGCCACGCACGCGTGGCGGTCGTACGAGCGCCTGGACCGGGTGAAGTGGACGCGGCTGGCCGCCGCGATGACGTTCGTCAGCTTCGTCGCGCTGTTCCCGCTGCTGACCGTGGCCGCCGCCGTGGCCGCCGCCACCCTCAGCGAGTCCCGGCAGCAGGAACTCCAGGACAAGATCGCCGATCAGGTCCCCGGCATCTCCGACCAGTTGGACATCAACGGCCTGGTCCAGAACGCCGGCGCCATCGGCCTCATCGCCGGCGCGGCACTGCTGTTCACCGGCATCGGCTGGGTCGGTCAGATGCGGGACTGTCTGCGCGCGGTGTGGGAGCGGCCCGACGACGACGAGAACCCCGTCCTGCGCAAGGCCAAGGACATGGGCGTCCTCGTCGGCTTCGGCGGCGCCGTGCTGGTCACCCTCGCCATCTCCACCGTCGCCTCGGCCCTGGTCGGCCGGATCACCGACGCCCTCGGCATCGACGACGCGGGCTGGGGCGGCATCCTGCTGCGCATCGCCGCCTTCACCATCGCCGTCCTCGCCGACTTCCTGCTCCTGCTGTACGTCCTCACCCTGCTGCCGGGCGTCGAACCGACCCGCCGTCGCCTCGTGGTGGCCGCGCTGATCGGCGCCGTCGGCTTCGAACTGCTGAAGCTGCTGCTGAGCGGCTATATGCAGGGCGTGGCCGGGAAGAGCATGTACGGCGCGTTCGGCGTGCCCATCGCGCTGCTGCTGTGGATCAACTTCACGTCGAAACTGATCCTGTTCTGCGCGTCCTGGACGGCGACCGGCACCGCCCCCGACAACCCGCGGGACATCGACGTCAGCGACGACGTCGTACCAGGTCCGGCAGCGGCCAGCGGCGGTTGACGAGGAACGCGCCGCCCGCGAGCAGCACCAGCAGCCCGCCGGTGATCGCCAGCGCGATCCAGATGCCGCGCGAGCCGTCCTCGGCGACCGCGCCGGCCACCGGCTTCGACGACACGTTCCCGGCGCCGCCGGCCTGCCCTGAGTCCGGGGAGGAGGACGGCTTCGCGCCGGGCTGCGCGCTGGCCTGCGCGGCGCCCTTCGGCGGGACCAGCTCGCCCACCGGCGTCACCTTGCCGGCCGCCTGGAAGCCCCAGTCGAAGAGCTTGGCGGTCTCCTTGTAGACCTCGTTGTGGTCGGTCTTCGACGGGTTCATGACCGTCACCAGCAGCACCTTGCCGCCGCGCTCGGCCACGCCGGTGAACGTGGCGCCCGCGTTGGTGGTGTTGCCGTTCTTGACGCCCGCGATGCCCGGGTACTGCGAGATGTCGTAGTCGCCGGCGAGCAGCCGGTTGGTGTTCTGGATCTCGAAGGTCCCGCGGGTCGTCTTGCCCTTCTTGTCCTTCTTCGTCTCGGCCGGGAACTTGGCCGAGACGGTCGAGCAGTACTCCCGGAAGTCCTTCTTCTGCAGACCCGAGCGGGCGAACAGCGTCAGGTCGTACGCCGACGACACCTGACCGGAGGCGTCGTAGCCGTCGGGGGAGACGACGTGCGTGTCGAGGGCCTGGAGCTCCTCGGCGTGCTCGTTCATCTCCTTCACCGTGTTGGCCACGCCGCCGTTCATCGCCGACAGCACGTGCACGGCGTCGTTGCCGGAGCGCAGGAAGACGCCGAGCCACAGGTCGTGGACCGTATACGTCTCGCCCTCCTTTATGCCGACCAGGCTGGAGCCCGACCCCATGCCGGCCAGGTCCTTCGGGTCGACCTTGTGCGTGGTGGTCTTCGGGAACCTGGGCAGCACGGTGTCGGCGAACAGCATCTTCATCGTGCTCGCCGGGGGCAGCCGCCAGTGCGCGTTGTGCGAGGCGAGCACGTCTCCCGACTCGGCGTCCGCGACGATCCACGACCGCGCGGTGAGGTCCTTCGGCAGCACCGGCGCGCCGCCCGCGATCGCCACCTGCGTCCCGGCCTGCCCGAGTCGCGTGCCGCCCACGGTCGACATGTTCGCCGGGGGAGTGGCCGAGGGGGAGGCACTGGCCGACGGCGCGGGCGACTTGCCGGTCGTCGGCGACGGTGACGACGTCGTACCGGCCGACGGTTTCGGCGACGGGCTCGGCGCCGCGAGCGAGACGGGCGCGGTCAGCGCGAGGGACGCGAGGGTCGCGGAGGTGACCAGCAGGGATCGCCTGAAGGTCTGCTTCATGGGTGCGGGCACGACGGAGAACGTACCTGGCACACGACGGGAAGTCCCACCGCCCTCCCCACCCCGGTCATGGAACCGGACACCCGGCGGCGATACTGAACCCATGAAGCTCAGCCGCCCCGTCTCCTGGTTCCTGCTCGCCTTCGGGGTGTGGAGCTGGGTCATCTGGGTCACTTTCGTCAAAAACCTGGTCAAGGACAGCAGTGGGCTCGCCTTCGAGGACGGCGACCCCACGGCGTACTTCTGGGTGCACCTGACGCTGGCCGTGGTCTCCTTCGTATTGGGGACGGTCGTCGGGGCCATCGGGTTGCGTGGTCTGCGCGCACTGCGTCGGACGTCATGACGATGGTGATCGTCTTCGCGCTGCTCGCGCTGGCAGTGCTCGTCGCGGCCAACTGGTACCTGTGGCGCCGCCTGTTCCGGGACACGACCCGAGGCCCCGGCTGGGCCCGCCGCGGCGGCGCCGTGCTGATCGGGGGCGGCTGGGCCCTGGCGTTCGGCGCCCTGGCCGCGGAACGCGCCGGCGCCCCCTTCTGGCTCCAGCGCACCCTGGCCTGGCCGGGCTTCCTGTGGCTGGCCCTATCGGTCTACCTGCTCCTGGGCGTGCTCGCCGGCGAGGCCGTACGGCCGCTGCTCCACCGCTTCCTGCAGAAACGCTCAAGCGTCGGGGCGCCCACCGAGACACCGGCCCCGCGGCCGCACCCGAAACCGAAGCCGGATCCGGTCCCGACGGCGGCGGCCACCCCCGGGCAGCCCGCCCCCGTACAGCCGAAGCAGCCCGCCCCTGGGCAGTTGGAGCCAGGTCAGTCGGAGTCCGGGCAGCCAGAGTCCGGTCGGCCGGAGGTCGGGGAGTCGGAGTCCGGTCGGCCGGAGTCCGGCCAGTCGGGGAGCGGGACGTCGGAGAGCGGGGCGTCGGTCGGCGAGACGGCGGCGCCCTCGCGTCGGCTCTTCGTCTCGCGCGTCGTGGGCGGTGCGGCCGCCGCGGCCGCCGTGGGGACGGTCGGGTACGGGAGCTACGGGGTCCTGCGCGGCCCCCGGGTCAAGCGGGTCACCGTCCCGCTCGCCAAGCTGCCGCGCGCCGCGCACGGGTACCGGATCGCCGTCGTCAGCGACATCCACCTCGGCCCGATCCTCGGCAGGGGCTTCGCGCAGCAGGTCGTCGACACGATCAACGCGACGCAGCCCGACCTGATCGCCGTCGTCGGCGACCTGGTCGACGGCAGCGTGAAGGACCTGGGTCCGGCCGCCGCCCCGCTCGCGCAGCTGAAGGCCCGTCACGGCAGCTTCTTCGTCACCGGCAACCACGAGTACTTCTCCGGCGCCGAACAATGGGTTCGGGAAGTGCGGCGGCTCGGCCTGAACCCGCTGGAGAACGCCCGCACCGAACTCCCCTGGTTCGACCTGGCCGGTGTCAACGACATCGCGGGCGAGAGCGAGGGCCAGGGCCCCGACTTCACCCGGGCGCTCGGCGACCGGGACACCACGCGCGCGTGCGTCCTCCTCGCCCACCAGCCGGTCCAGATCCATGACGCCGTCGACCACGGCGTCGACCTCCAGCTCTCCGGGCACACCCACGGCGGCCAGTTGTGGCCCGGCAACTTCATCGCGGAGGCGGCCAATCCGACCGTCGCGGGCCTGGAGCGGTACGGCGACACCCAGTTGTACGTGTCCCGGGGCGCGGGCGCCTGGGGCCCGCCCACCCGCGTGGGCGCCCCGTCCGACATCACGGTGATCGAACTGGCCTCGAAACAGGCCTGAGGCAGCCCCGCGAAACAGGCCTGAGGGAGACGAGGCAGAACCTGAGAAGAAGCTGTGAAACTCGGCGGAAACAGTGCGTCGGTAAGTTCTTTCTCATCTCGTCAGAATCCTCTTCCCTCACCCGAAACTCCTGTGATTAGGTGAGCCCGCCGCCAAGGGGAGCGGCACTTTTTTGTTGACTGGGCCCGGCTTGCGGGCCTGGGGAGGCAGGGCATCACCATGCGGTCCGTTCGCATGCGGATACTCATGACGCTGCTGGTTCTCGCGGTCGTCGGAGTGGGCGGCTGGCAGCTGTTGCCGTCGCAGGAGAACGACGAGGCGGCCATCACGGTCGGCACGACGGACACCGTCACCTCGCTCGACCCGGCCGGCGCCTACGACGCCGGATCCTGGGCGCTGTTCAGCAACGTCTTCCAGTCGCTGCTGACGTACGAGCCGGGCGGCGTCTCACCCGTGCCGGACGCGGCCAAGCGCTGTTCCTTCGGCAAGGGCGGCCTGGTCACGTACACGTGCGAGCTGCGCGACGACCTCACCTTCGCCGGCGGCGGCAAGGTGACGGCCGAGGACGTGAAGTTCTCCTTCGACCGGGTCAAGAAGATCAACTCGGACGTCGGTCCGTCGTCCCTGTTCTCCACCCTGAAGTCGGTGGACGCCAAGGGTCTGACCGTCACCTTCCACCTCTCGGCGCCGGACGCCACCTTCCCGTTCAAGGTGGCCACCGGAGCAGGTTCCATCGTGGACCACACCCGCTACCCGGCGGACGCGCTGCGCACCGGCAGCGACGTCGACGGCAGCGGCCCCTACAAGCTGACGGGGTACACCAAGGGCAAGAAGGTCCTTCTGTCGCCCAACTCGCGCTACAAGGGAGCGGTTTCCACCGGAGCGCCCATCGAGCTGCGCTACTACGCGGACCCCGACGCCCTGGAGAAGGCCTGGAAGGCCAAGGACGTCGAGGCCGCCACCCGGCAGCTGCCGCCCGCGGTCCTCGCCGCCCTCAACACCAGCGACCCGGGGCAGCGCGTCACCGAGGCCGACAGCTCCGAGACCCGCAACCTGTACTTCAACACCCGCTCCGACTCACCGCTGCACGACACCGACGTCCGCAAGGCGATGGCCTGGCTGATCGACCGTGAGAAGTTGGCGTCGACCGTGTACGACGGGACCGTCGAGCCGCTGTACTCGCTCGTCCCGACCGGCATCACCGGCCACACCACCTCCTTCTTCGACGCCTACCCGAACCAGAACTCCGAGAAGGCCCGCAAGCTCCTGAAGAAGGCCGGCGTCAGCATCCCGGTGACCTTCACCTACGGCTACGGCCTGGGCAGCGGCGCCGCGGCGAGCGAGGCCCAGGAGCTCAAGCGGCAGCTGGAGGCCGGCGGCCTGTTCAAGGTGAACGTCAAGGGTTACGAGTGGACCGACTTCCAGAAACGGTGGGCCTCCGGAAAACTCGACGCGTACGCCGTCGGCTGGGTCGCCGACTACCCCGACCCGGACACGTTCGCGGCGCCGCTCGTCGGCACCGGCTCCACGATGAACACCGGCTACAGCAGCAAGGCCGTCGACAAGTACATCGCCAACAGCCAGCAGTTCGCCGACCGCAGCGGGGTCGCCGACGACTTCCGTGACCTGCAGCAGGTCATCGCCGAGGACGTGCCGGTCATCCCGCTGTGGCAGCGCAAGGAGTACGTCGTCACCAGCGCGGACGTCGGCGGCGGCCAGTATCTGGCGGACGGCAACGGCGTGTTCCGCCTCTGGAAGCTCGACTGGATCTGATCCGAGCCGACGCGTGCGATCGCGGTCGGGTCGTGGCCCGCTCGCGGTCCGGTCGCGGCCCGCTCGGTGCTTGATCCCGCGCGCCGGGCATGCGCCCCCGTGACACCGGGCAGGCACCCGATGGGCACCATGTGACGGAGGTGTGTTCGGGGTGAGGAGCAGACGTGTCGAGACGCAACTCCTTCCGGCTGCCCCGGCACCCGGCGTCCGTCGGCCTCGCCCGGCGCCGGGTGCGCGACCATCTCGCCGACTGGGGACACGGCCCGGACGACCCGGCGCTGGCCGACGCCGTCCTCGTCGTGTCGGAGCTCGCCACCAACGTCGTACGCCACGGGCCGCTTCTGGAGCGGGAGTTCGAGGTGGCCGTCACGGCTCTCGGCGACGGCTCCTGTCTCATAGAGGTGTCCGACGAAGGCCGGCTCGAGCCCCGGCCGCAGCTGGTCGGCGAGTGGGAGGAACACGGCCGCGGCCTGCACCTGGTGGAGCACATCGCCGCCGCCTGGGGCGTCTGGAGCAGGGGCCGCCACGGCAAGACGGTCTGGGCCCTGATCGTGACCCCGATCCTGGGCGCCCACGCCTAAGGGCACACGCCCAGGGGCACTCACCTAGGGGCGCAAGCCGGGGGCGCAAGCCGGGGGGCGGCGCACCCGGCGGCGGTGTCCGCTCAAGGGCAGTTCTTCGGGCGCGTCGGCAGTTCCACGGTCACCTCCAGGCCCTCGCCCCGTGCCGTGCGCACGCTCACCTCGCCGCCGTGAGCCTCGACGACGCCCTGCACGATCGCCATGCCCAGCCCGCTGCCCGCGCCGCCGCCGGCCCGGAAGAAGCGGTCGAAGACCCGCGCCGCGTCCTCCGCGCCCAGCCCCGGCCCCTTGTCCTCGACCGACAGCCGTACGATCCCGTCCACGCGCTCCGCCCCGAGCCGCACCGGCACGTCGGCGGGCGTGTGGGTGCGCACATTGGCCACCAGGTTGCCCAGCACCTGCCGCAGCCCCGACTCGTCGGCCCGCACCAGCAGCGCTCCCTCGGCCTCGACCGTGACCGGCCGATCGGGCTGCTGCGCCCTGAGGTCCTGCGCCGCGTCCCGCATCAGCCGGCTCACGTCCACGTTGCGCAGCCGCAGCTCGGGCCGCTGGTCGAGCCGGGCCAGCATGAGCAGCTCGTCGACGAGCCGGCCCATGCGGTCCACCTCGCCGTTCATCCGGTCCCAGGCCCGCCGCCGCTCGTCCGGCTCGACCAGCATCCCCTGGTCGTACAGCTGGAGATAGCCGCGGATCGCCGAGAGGGGGGTGCGCAGCTCGTGCGAGGCGTCGGCGACGAACCGGCGCAGCTGGGCCGCGCTGCGCTCGCGCGTGCGGTACGCCGTCTCCACCTGGTGGAGCATGGAGTTCAGGGCGAGCCGCAGCTGCTCCACCTCCTGGGTGGGGTGGTGGCTGGAGGGCACCCGTCGGGTCAGGTCCCCCTCGGCTATCGCCGACGACGTCTCGACCATGTCCTCCAGCGGCCGCATCCGCCGTCGCACGCTCCACATCGTCAGACAGGCGAGCAGGGCCAGCAGCAGCGTGCCGACGGCGAGGTCGAGCTTCAGGGCCTTCGCTATGCCTTTGTGGAGGGCGTCCGTCGACGTCGACAGCAGGATGTACGTGCCGTCGGAGAGCCGGGTCGCGGTCACCCGGTAGGCCGTGCCGTGCACGGTCACGTCGTGCGGGTCGGAGTCCCGGGTGAGCGCGCCCGGGTCGGACACGGCGTCCGCGAGGCCGAGCTGGGCCTCGGTCGGCCGGATGCCGAACAGGGGCACGGCCTTGCCCTTGCCGTCCACGGCGGTGAACACGGAGTCCGGCGCCGGCCGCTCGCCCGTGTGCTCGGGGAGCAGCCGGTCACGGACGAAGCCGAGGACGCTGAGCGAGTCGATCTGCCGCATGGTGAGCTGCGAACTCCCCAGGGACTCACGGGTCTTGACGAGGTCGGAGTCGACCTGGTCCAGGAGGTAGTGGCGCATGGCCATGAGGCTGATCGCGGTCGCGGCGACGATGCCGAGCGCGAGCAGCGCCACGTTGGCCGCCGTCAGCTTGCCCCGCAGGGAGTGCAAGCCGTGGTGGACCCGCCTCATGCCAGCCCGTACCCCACGCCCCGCCGCGTGGTGATCACCGGCGGTCCCAGGGTGTCCAGCTTGCGCCGCAGATAGCTGATGTACGTCTCGACGACCGTCGATTCCGGCGGGGTGTGCTCGTACTGCCAGACATGGCGCAGGAGTTGCTCCTTGGGGACGATCCGGCCGCCGTTGCGCACCAGGAAACGCAGCAGCGCGTACTCGGTGGGGGTGAGCTCGACCGAGCGGCCCGCGCGGTGCGCGCTGTACGTCGTCTCGTCCAGCTCCAGATCGCCGTAGCGCAGCGGCGGGCGCTGCGGCAGGACGTCGGCCGGCCGCGTACGCCGCAGGACCGCCGTGATGCGGGCGATCACGACGTCGATGTCGAAGGGCTTGGTGATGTAGTCGTCGCCGAAGCCGAGGGCGCCGACGATCTCCGCCGGCGCGTCCCGCGCGGTGAGGAACACCAGCGCCAGGTCCGGCCTGCGGGCGCGCAGCTCACGGCCCAGCGCTCGGCCGTCGCCGTCCGGCAGCATCACGTCCAGGAGGGCCACGTCCGGCCGGGTGCGGTCGGCGAGGGCGAGGGCCTCGCGGACGGTGCCCGCCGTCATCACCTCGAAGCGGTGGTAGCGCAGGGCGATGGCGAGGACGTCCGTGATGCTCGGTTCGTCCTCCACGACCAGCACGGTGCCGCAAGCCTTCGTCATGCCCCCAGTATCGGCGGGCCCACTGACAATCCGGGCCGGTTCGCACTTTGGAGTTCCTTGAGAGTCATGGCCGTTGCATGTCCACACCCACGCGGTGACGCCAATCCTGTTGCCCAGGACCTGGGGGGACCAACCGACTCTGAGTGAGGAGCTCGATCGTGGCGGCATTGGCACGCTGGTGCTACCGGCATCGGCTGGTGGTCCTGTTGCTGTGGGTGGGGGCGCTGTTCGGCCTGGGATTCTCGGCCTCGACGGCGGGCACGGACTACGCGAACGTCTTCTCCCTCCCCGACACGGACTCCAAGAAGGCGTACGACCTGATGGAGAAGGCGTTCCCCGCGCGCGCGGGCGACACCGACACGGTCGTGTGGAAGGTCGACGACGGCTCGGTACGGGACCAGGACGTACGGTCCCGGGTCCAGCCCGCGCTCGACGAGATGGCGAAGATGAAGGGCGTCGGCGAGGTCACGAGCCCCTACGCGGGCGCGCAGGGGGCGGCGCAGATCAGCCGCGACGGGCGGATCGCCTACGCCCAGATCACCTTCACCGAGCAGGCGAACGCCGTCCCCAAGGAACTCGTCCAGGACGTCGTCGACACCGCCCAGGACGCCGAACAGCGCGGCCTGGAGGTCGAGTTGGGCGGCCAGGCCATCCAGCGGGTGCAGGAGCCGCCCACCGGCCTCGCCGAGATGGTGGGCCTCGCGGCGGCCGCGGTGGTCCTGTTCCTGGCCTTCGGCTCGCTCTTCGCGATGCTGCTGCCGCTCGCCGTGGCGATCTTCGGCGTCGGCATGGGCCTGTTCTCGACGCAGCTGCTCAGCCATGTCACCGACATCCCCGACCTGGCCCCGCTGCTCTCCTCCCTGATCGGCCTCGGCGTCGGCATCGACTACGCCCTGTTCATCGTCACCCGGCACCGCAAGGGCGTCCTGCGCGGACAGGACCCGGAGGAGTCGGCGGTCACCGCCCTCAACACCTCCGGCCGGGCGGTGCTGTTCGCGGGCGGCACGGTGTGCATCGCGCTGGCCGGCATGCTGGTGACGAACCTGCGCTTCCTGGACGGCGTCGTCATCGGCACGTCCGTGACCGTGATCCTCAGCGTCCTCGCGGCCACCACCCTCCTGCCCGCGCTGCTCGGCTTCCTCGGCGTGCGCGTGCTCAGCCGCAAGCAGCGCAAGCGGCTGGCCGCGACCGGCCCGGAGCCGGAGAGGGCGAGCGGCCCCGCGGCCCGCTGGTCGGCGAACGTGCAGCGCCGCCCCCGTCGGATCGCGGCCCTCGCGCTCGTCGTCATGGCCGTCCTCGCCCTGCCCGTGCTGTCGCTGCGCCTCGGCGCCACCGACCAGGGCAACGACGACGCCTCGACGACCACCAGGAAGGCCTACGACCTGCTCGCCGAGGGCTTCGGACCGGGCTTCAACGGCCCGCTCCAGGTGGTCGTGGACGGCGGCGACGCCACCGCGCTCGTCCAGGGCATCAAGGACACACCCGGCGTCGCCCAGGTGGCCGCACTGCCGCCCGCGAACGGCGTCACAGTCGTCCAGGTGGTCCCGACGACCTCCCCGCAGTCCGAGCAGACGGACACCCTGATCGACCGTCTGCGCGACGACGTCGTCCCGCAGGCCGGGGCGAAGGCCCACGTGGGCGGCGTCACGGCGGTCTCCAAGGACTTCGCCACGGTCACCGGCGACCGCCTGCCTCTGTTCATCGCGACGATCATCGGCCTGGGCTTCCTGCTGCTCATGGTCGCCTTCCGCTCGCTGGTGGTGCCGCTGACGGCGGCCGTGATGAACCTGGTCGCGGCCGCGGCTTCCTTCGGCGTCCTCGTCGCCGTCTTCCAGTACGGCTGGGGCCTGGACCTGCTCGGCCTCGGCAAGGAGGGCCCGATCAACGCCTTCCTGCCGGTCATCATGCTGTCGCTGCTCTTCGGCCTGTCCATGGACTACCAGGTGTTCCTGGTCAGCCGGATGCACGAGGAGTGGGTCCACACGAAGGACAACGCGCGCGCGGTCCGCGTCGGCCTGGCCGAGACCAGCCGGGTCATCAACTCCGCGGCTCTGATCATGGTGTGCGTGTTCCTCGCGTTCGTCCTGAGCGGAGACTCGAACGGAGCGATGGCGGGCGTCGGCCTCGCGGCGGCGGTCGCGCTGGACGCGTTCATCCTGCGCACGGCCCTCGTACCGGCCGCGATGCACCTCCTCGGCAACTCCAACTGGTGGCTGCCGGCGGGGCTGGAGAAGCGGCTGCCGCATCTGGCGGTCGAACCGAAGGAGGACGCGCAGGACGCGGCTGCCGGGCACGGCAAGGGTCCCGCCTCGGCCGTCCACGGCTTCGTACGGGACACGACCGGCGACCCGGTCGAGGGCGCCACGGTGACCCTCCTGACGAAGGGCGGCCGCCAACTCGACCGCGTCACGGCCCTCGCCGACGGCTCCTACATCCTCTCGGTCCCGACCCCGGGAACCTACCTTCTGGCGACGACGGCCCCGTCGTACGCCCACCCGTCGCCCGACCACCACCCCTCAACGAGGCGCTCCGCGCCGCCCCTGTCGAATAGCGCCCGCCAGGTCACGATCGCGAGCGAACCGCTGGTGTTCGACGTAGAGCTGGCCGAGGGCGAGATGGACGTGGACGCCCCCAGGTGACCTGAGCCACTGGAGCTACTGGAGCATCTGGAGCCACTCGACCTACTCGCCGTGCTCGACGTGTTCGGCGCTCTGGTCCGCCGGACCCGGTGAAGACTTCTTCTGGCCCGTCTTCGCCGGGTCCGGCACTGCGTTGGTCATGCCGGGCAGGAAGTCCGTGAACAGGTCGTGCACCTCCAGGACGAGCGGCCGCAGCACCCGGAACCGGGCGAGCGCCACACCCCGCGCGGTGAGCCGCGCTCCCCGTCCGGCCAGCCGGTAACTGCGTTCGCGCCCTGCCGTACGGTCGTAGATCCAGTACATGACGAGGCCCATCTGGGAGAGCCACATCAACTCGGGCAGCACCTCCCGCAGTTCCTCCGGCACCTTCGCCTTCGAGCCCGCGAGCACCTCCTTGTGGACGGCGATGGCCTCCACGCGCGCGTGCTCCGATTCGGCGGAGAACGGGCTGAGCGGGCTGTCCGGATCGGCGGCCGTCTTGAAGAACTGCACCGCGAACTCGTGGTAGGGCGTGGCCACGTCCAGCCAGGTCCGCAGCACGCCCGCCAGCCGCGCCTCCAGGCTGGTCTCCCGCGCCAGGATGCCCCGGACCGCCTCCCGGTGTTCGGCCGCGAGCCGGTCGTAGAAGCCCTGGATCAGGTGTTCCTTGCCGGCGAAGTAGTAGTACGCGTTGCCGACCGAGACCCCGGCCTCCTTGGCGATGGCCCGCATCGTCGTCTTGTCGTAACCGCGCTCCTGGAACAGCCGCATCGCCGTCTCCAGGATCAGCGCACGGGTCTGCTCGGACTTGCTGACGGGCGGGACGGCGTCGTCGTGGCCGGTGTCGCCACGGTCGGTGTCCTCGCCGGGGTTCTCGATGTTCGCAGGCACGGAACGGAGCCTAACGAGTGGAGCAGGAGCCGTCGGCACAGGTGGGCGGGTTGTAGGCCCAGCCCTGGTGCGGATCGTACGACCACCCGTCGCCCCGCCGGTAGACGCCCCCGCCCCAGCCCACGCCCTGCCTGTGCCCGTCCCGCCACTTGGCGGCGGCGAGCACGGCCGCCCGCGCGAGCTTCGCCCCGGCGGGCGTGCTCAGCCGGTGCGCGAGCGGGCGGTGCTCGCGCAACGCCCACAGGGTGACGATCCAGGCGGCGGCGCCCGTGTAGACCTGACCGGCGTCGCCGACGACGGTGATCTCGTCGAGGGTGGCGCGATGATCCAGGCCGGGATAGCGGGCGCAGGCCTCGGCGGAGGCCGCCGGGACGAACTCCAGCGGCACCAGCTGCGGCTGCCGGCCCAGCCAGTCGCGCAGAAAGCCGCACAGGGAGCACTCGGCGTCGAAGAGGACGGTGAGCCGGCGAACCGGGACGCGCAGGGCGTCCCGGCCGACGGCGGCCTGTTCTGTCCCTCGGACGGCCATGGCGCTCAGGCTCCCGCGGTGGGCGCTGCGGGGGCGGCCCAGCCCTGCGGGGCGACCGGCGGCAGCTGCTCGCGCTCCATGACCCCGCGCCGCCGGATCCGGTTGAGCACGTACACGTTGGCCAGGTGCATCGCCCCGAGCACCAGCAGCACCACGCCCAGCTTGGTCGACAGGGCCTCGAAGATCCCGCGGGTGTCCTCGACGGTGTCGTCGCTGCTCAGGTAGAGGGCGACGAAGCCGAGGTTGACCAGGTAGAAGCCGACCACCAGAAGGTGGTTGACGGCGTCGGCGAGCTTCTCGTTCCCCTGCAGCACATCGGCGAGGAAGACCCGCCCGTGGTGACTGAGGGTCCTGGCGACCCAGACGGTCAGACCGATGCTGACGACCAGGTAGACGACGTAGGCGATGACCGTGCGATCCATGTTTCCCCACCTCTTGTTGAACCGGCCGAACAAGTTGAACGCGTTCAAAACACTGTCAGGGATGACTGTAGCCCCGTTTTTGAACACGTTCAACAGCGGGGGCGGGCGAAGGGTATGACCCCTGACACCTCCCCAACTCGGGCCGCTTGGAGCAGTCCGTGAATCCGAGGACGTTCCCCCCCCAGGTATCGGCGACCTCGACGGTCCACCCGGTGGCGACGGAGAAGGGCTGATCGAGCGGCACGACCCCGACCCCGGCCAACCGCCGCGCCGCGGCCCGGGCGGCCGGCGCCTCCACCCACACCCGCGTGGCCGACCAGGGCGGCGCCCGATGCCCCAAGGCCTCTTCCCGCCGCAACTTCGAACGCCGCTCCGATTCCCTGATCCCGCTCAACGTCCTGCTCTCGGACCACCTCGGCACCGCGAACACCTCGGTGGACGTGGCCTCGGGTCAGACGGTGGCCCGTCGTGCTTTCAAGCCGTATGGCGAGGTAAGAGGAATGAAGCCGACCGCGTGGCCCAACAAGCGCAGCTGCCTCGGTACCGGAATCGACGACGCGGCCACGAGCCTGACCCACATCGGGGCACGCGAATACGACCAGAATTCGGGTCACTTCCTGTCGGCCGACCCGGTCGTCAATTTCGCTGATCCGCTTCAGGTGAATGGATGCGCCTACAGCAACAGCAGCCCGATCAGCATGAGCGACCCGACCGGCCTTCTGCATACCGTGCTCAGCCTGCCGTAGAGCACTCCGCGCCAAGCGCGCGTAGGGGGGCCGGTAAGAAAGCTGTCTCCGATCCTGCTGCCTTATTCCGCGGGGGAGTTCATTGGCCAGGGCAGCGGCGGCCATCCTGGCGTTTTCGGTCGGTGGTCGGACCGGTTGCCCGCGTTGGCAGGGTGTGTGCTGGTCTTCTCAGGTGAGGAGGGCGGCGATGGCTGCGGTCACGGCGGTGGCGAGGGTGATGACTGCGGCGAACGTGGTCGCGGCGCGGGACAGTGCGGCGGGGTAGGTGGCGCCGTCCATGCGGGCGAGCTTGCCCGCGCCGGCGGCGGCCAGCAGTGCGACGACGATCACGAGTGTGGTGGTGAGCAGAACGACGGCGACGGTCACGGCAGACTCCCGGTACACGGTGGGGTGTTGACGTGGTCGAAGGTCGCGAAAGTCGTGTGCGCCATGGTCCGCCGGGATGAAAATGAACACCGGCGAACATGACGGGGCCCGGGGGCGAACACGTGCACGATAAACAGAACGGCCACAACCCGGTACTCACCGAACTGCGTAGGAGACTGAACGACGGTCTGGCCCAGGCCCGGCTGACCCAGAAGCAGCTCGTTGCCCGCACCGGGCTGGGGCGCACCACCGTGTCGGAGGCGCTGTCGCCCACGGGCCCGGTGCCGTCGGCGCGGACCGTTGCTGAGCTGGCCCGGGTGCTGAAGCTGCCGGGCGAGGAGTTGCTGGAGTTGCGGCGGGATGCGGCCGGGGACGGAAGGGACGGGGGCGACGATCAATCGGGGCCTGGCCGTCCGATCGAGGAATGGGAGCCGCACGATCTGGAGGTCCACCCTGCGGGGATCGGCCGAACCGCTCCCGGCTGCGAGGCACCTGCGGCGCGGGTGCTGCCCAGATACGTGCCCCGGGAGCATGACCGGGTACTGGCCGCAGCGGTAGGGGATGCGGCGGCAGGCCGCAGCCGGATCGTGGTGCTGGTGGGCACCTCATCGACGGGCAAGACCCGGGCGTGCTGGGAGGCTGTCCAGCCCCTCGCGGACCAGGGATGGCGCCTGTGGCACCCCTTCGGCCCGACCCGCGCGGAGGCCGCGCTGGTAGAGCTGTGCCGGGTCGGGGCGCGGACGGTGGTGTGGCTGAACGAGGCCCAGCACTACCTCGGCGACCGAGCGGACGGTGAACGGATCGCGGCGGCGGTACACCAGCTGCTGATCGATGAGAGGCACGGGCCGGTCCTGGTACTGGGCACGCTGTGGCCCGAGTACGCCGCCGAGTACGCCGCCTTGCCCCCACCGGGCGGGGAGGATCCGTACAGCCGGGTGCGGGAACTGCTGGCCGGCCGCACCCTGACCGTCCCGGACACCTTCGACGCCGATGCCCTGGCAGCGGCCGCCGTCCTTGCCGAGAACGGCGACCGGCTTCTGGCCGACGCCCTCACCCGCGCCCGCGCCGACGGGCGGGTGGCCCAGGACCTGGCCGGCGCGCCCGAACTCCTCAACTGCTACCAGTACGCCACCCCGCCCGCCCGAGCATTGCTGGAAGCGGCGATGGACGCACGCCGCCTCGGCGTCGGCCTCCACCTTCCCCAAGCCTTCCTCACCGACGCCGCCCTCGACTACCTCAGCCAGAGCGACTACGACAAGCTCACCGACGGCTGGGCGGAACTGGCCTACGCCGAACTCGCCAAACTGGTCCATGGCAAGCAGGCTCCCCTGCGCCGCACCGTTCCCCGTCCCCCACGGCGCCCACCCGCCCCCACCGTGGCCGCGGCAGCTGTGACTCCGCAGGCGGCGGGAACCCAGTTCCGGCTCGCCGACTACCTCGACCAAAACGGCCGCACCACCCGCCGGCACTCGTGCCCACCTGCCTCCTTCTGGCACGCCGCACACGCTCACCTCACCCACCCCGACGACCTGAACAACCTCACCCAAGCGGCCGAGAGCCGGCACCGTTTGCAATGGGCCCACCACCTCCGCCACCGCGCTGCCACCCACGGCAGTACTGACGCCCTGTACCGGCTGGCAAAGATGAGGGAGGAGGCCGGGGACCGGGAAAGCGCCGAACTCCTTCTCCGGCAGGCCATCGACCACAGCAACACCAATGCCCTGTCTCTCCTGGTGATGATGCGAGACGAGGGCGGAGACCCGGAAGGCGCCGAACTCCTTCTCCGGCAGGCCATCGACCACGGCAACACCGACGCCCTGTACCTCCTGGCGGTGATGAGGGAGAGGGCTGGGGACCGGGAAGGCGCCGAACTCCTTCTCCGGCAGGCCATCGACCACGGCAACACTGACGCCTTATCCCTCCTGGTGACGATGCGGGAGGAGGCTGGGGACCGGGAAGGCGCCGAACTCCTTCTCCGGCAGGCCATCGACCACAGCGACGCCAGCGTCCTGTACCGCCTGGTGATGATGCGAGAGGAGGCCAGGGGCCGGGAAGGCGCCGAACTCCTTCTCCGGCAGGCCGCCGACCACGGCAACACCGACGCCCTGCGCTTCCTGGCGGAGATGCGGGACGAGGCCGGGGACCGGGAAGGCGCCGAACTCCTTCTCCGGCAGGCCGCCGACCACGGCAACACCGACGCCCTGCAAGTCCTGGCGGTGATGCGGGAGGAGGCCGGGGACCGGAAAGGCGCTGAATCCCTGGCCCGCCAGGCTGCCAACCACGGCAACACCTACGCTTTGGGTCGGCTGGCGGTGATGCGGGAGGAGGCCGGGGACCGGGAGGGCGCCAAAGCCCTTCTCCGGCAGGCCGCCGACCACGGCGGCACCTACGCCTTGGCCCGCCTGGCGGTGATGCGGGAGGAGGCCGGGGACCGGGAGGGCGCCGAGACCCTGGCCCGGCAGGCCGCCGACCACGGCGACACCAACACCCTGGACCGCCTGGCGGTGATGCCTGCGATATTCCACAGACTGTGGCCGGACGGCCTGGATCCAGACGGTACGCCGACAGTCCCATGGCAACCGTCGGTGTACGTCTCGCTCAGCCGACACGTACCGCCCGGCACGTCCTAGGGAATACCGTCATTTGCGGCAGGTCGAGCACCTTCTCCTCCATCCCATGTTCGAACCAACCGTGTGCGGAACTCGCACAGCACCGAGGCGTCGGACCCGGGATCATCCAGCTCCAGGCCGAGCGCGTATTTCCGGTCTATGCCGTACCGAACCCGATGCGCTGCCGTCCGGTCGGTGAGGTTCTCGGCGAACTGCAACACCGTCACCAGCGCGAGCTGGCCCGGTGACCAGCCCGGCCGCCCTCTGGCTCCGAACGCCTCGGCGAACTCGGCGTCAGCGAACAACTCGCCCAGCTCGTCACGGACCCGCATCGCCAACGGGTACGCGCCCCGTGCCGCCACCGCCCTCGCCACCTGCGCAGTCAGCTCGGGGACCGTCGGCCACGGCCTTGGCTGCATCGACATTCCACACCCCACCCGCGACCGGGAACGCCAAGACGGCCGCTGCTGTCCTGACCAACGAGCCCCCAGTCGCGCCGGGCATGGAATAAGCCGGCAGGATCGGTGACAGCGTTCTTACCGTCACCCCGAGTCGGGACAACTCGCTTTGCACCAATGGGATTCGCGAAGCCGTCGATCGTATTCAAATCGTCCAGACCGTTAATGGTGATGCAACTCATAATGTCCAGATACTTGATGCCGAGCGATAGGTTTGATGGCGAAGAGGTGAGTGCTCTCGCTACTCAGGGGGGGTCTCTGTTCTGCCCGATGCAGTGATGGCGGCCGTCTCCACCGATGGCGTCCGATCTCGCGGCTTCATTGTGTCGCGCGCTCAAGCCTGGGATGTATGGCGTCGGCTGCATGAGTGGCATTCCATCGGTTCGGGCTGGTATCCGGTTCTGTCGGTGGTGGATCCCAGGGCCTTGGTCCAGAGTTTTCCCGGCGAAGTTCCCGCAGCCGGCCGGGAGGCCGTCGCTGCGGCAGTGGCTCGTGACCCGGATGAAGTCATTGCCGAGATGGTGGCCGCTTTTGTCGTGGACTCGCTCGACAAGAGCCCGGACGACGAAGCCATGCGTGGGTGGTTGGAGATGCTGACGCCACGGCTTTTGGCCGAATCCTTGGCCGGACCGGTTGAGGCACCCCTGCCAGGTGACCCGTGGGCGGGTTTTCTGGCCGGAGAGTCGGAAGTCTGGATGTGCCTGGTGGAGGCGCGGCACGGGTATGAGATTCCAGTGCTGTTGCAGGGCCTTCCCCATACCCCCAACTGGTGGGTCGACAAGGCGCAACGAGGACTGGAGCCCGCAGATCACCTGGCGTTTTGTGTAGTTGGCAGAGGCGCTTCGGCGCCGAACTCTTCTACCTCGACGGCGGCAATCTGCGGTTGGCTGTGAGCCGCCCTCCCCTGACGCCGTTGGCTGCCGCACAAGCCGCCGTCGAGCTGTTCGCCTACTCCAGCGACGGCGCGCCGGACCTGCCCGTGCTTGCTGACGGAGAGATCCGTTCGACCGTGTGGACGTGTTGGTGGGACTGAGCTGGGGAGTTCTGTGGCTAACCGAGCAGTCGGCTTCCCGATGTCGGGTTCGGCTGGGACCGTGCCCCGCCCGAGGTTAGGCGACGATCACCCGAGTCCCGTTGAAGTTGGCGACGATCTCCAACTCTCCGCCGAGCGCCGCGACATAGGCCGCCACGGTCCCCAGCTCCGTCGACGCCGTCCTGCCACGCTCGATGGCGGACACCCGCTCCTGCCTCACATGCATACGGTCGGCCACCTCGCGCTGTGTCAGACCGAGCTGCCGGCGCATCTCGGCGAGGCGATGTGCGCGGGCCTCGGCCACCATGCGCTGGGCTCCGGAAGTGATCTCTTCGAGGTCATCGGTGTCGAAGATCTCCTGTTTGGCCTCGTCCCAGGAGTGGAAGCTGGTCACTTCTGCGTCTCCTTCCCGTGGCGTTGGGCCAGATGATCCAGCCACAGGGCGTAGCGCTCTTCGGCGAGCGGGATCGCACGCCGGTACCACTCTGTCCACTGCCCCGACTTGTCACCCGCGACAAGCAGGACGGCGTTGCGCTCCGGATCAAAGGCGAACAGGACGCGGATTTCCGTGCTCCCGCCCGATCCGGGGCGTAGCTCTTTGAGGTGATGCAGAGCTGAACCCTTGATCCGGTCGACCAGAGGGCGTCCGAGGTCAGGGCCTTCCTCCACCAGGGCCTGGATCGCCTGTCCCACGAGGCGCGCTGTGAGGCGATCGTCCTTGCGCAGCGTGTGCAGCCAGTCGAGTACCTCTCCGGTCATTTCAAGATGCCAGGTCACGAACGACCAGCCTGTAGTACGTAGCCATACTAGTACGTTGCTGTACTGATGGCATTCGTGCGGAGCGAACCGAGGACGGTCACCCGATGGGGTGACCTGATCTGTCGTTCAGGATCTCCAGGCGCTGCTCGCCCGTCTCGTCACGCCTGGATGGGTTGCGCCTGGCGTGGATCCGTGAAAGATGACCGCATGTGGACAGAGCTGATCTCCTCGCTCGCGGGGGACGTGGATCTTGGCGGGCCCGGTTGTGAGCAGGAAATGCGGGTGGCTGAGGTGGTGTTGGGGCATCCTCTGCCTGCCGCGCTCAAGGATTTCTGGCGGGTGGCGGACGGCGCCCGCGACAAGTACGGGGCCGGCGTCGTGGGCTCGGTCGGTGAAGTCGTGGACCGGAACCTGGAGTTCAGGAGCTCGGCCGACTTCCGGGGGCTCTACATGCCGTTCGATCCGCTGTTGCTGTTCGGGGAGAGCGGCGGCGGTGACCTGTTCGCCTTCGTCGTCAAGCCCGGGCGGCCGGACGTCTTCGTCTGGGATCACGAGAGCGACAGCCGCCGCTGGGTGGCGAGCAGCCTGGAGGACTACCTTCGGCGCCGGCTCGGCAGCGGTGATCCCGAGTGGTACGCGTCGTGGTGAGAGCGGCTCGGTCGGTCGTCCTCGACCGGCCTGCCTTGGGGAGGCCGGTGACATCCAGCCGGCACGGCGAAGGCCCCGCCCCCGGCGGCAAACCGGGAACGGGGCCCTCATGGGCGTACTGCAGAGAACCTAGAAGCGGCGCGTGATCAGTGCCTTCTTCACCTCGGCGATCGCCTTCGTCACCTCGATGCCGCGCGGGCAGGCGTCCGTGCAGTTGAACGTGGTGCGGCAGCGCCAGACGCCGTCCTTGTCGTTCAGGATCTCCAGGCGCTGCTCGCCCGCTTCGTCACGGCTGTCGAAGATGAAGCGGTGGGCGTTCACGATGGCGGCCGGGCCGAAGTACTGGCCGTCGTTCCAGAACACCGGGCAGGACGAGGTGCAGGCCGCGCACAGGATGCACTTCGTCGTGTCGTCGAAGCGCTCGCGGTCCTCCGCCGTCTGCAGGCGTTCGCGCGTGGGCTCGTTCGTGTCCTTGGTGATCAGGAACGGCATCACGTCGCGGTACGCCTGGAAGAACGGCTCCATGTCGACGACCAGGTCCTTCAGGACCGTCAGGCCCTTGATGGGCTCGACCGTGATCGGCTTCGCGGGGTTGAGGTCCTTGATCAGCGTCTTGCACGCGAGGCGGTTCTTGCCGTTGATCCGCATCGCGTCCGAACCGCAGATCCCGTGGGCGCAGGAACGGCGGAAGGTCAGGGTGCCGTCCTGGTCCCACTTGATCTTGTGGAGGGCGTCGAGGACGCGCTCCTTCGGGTCGATCTCCAGCTGGAAGTCTTCCCAGACCGCTTCCCCCGAGACCTCGGAGTTGAAGCGGCGGATGCGGAAGGTGGCCGTGATGTACGGCGAGTCGGCGAAGCCGGGCTCGGGCGTGCCGGCCGCGTCCGCCTTGTCCAGGGTCGGGGTTGCCATCAGTACTTACGCTCCATCGGCTGGTAGCGGGTCTGGACGACCGGCTTGTAGTCGAGACGGATGGACTCGGCGCCGTCGTCGCCCACCTCGCGGTACGCCATGGTGTGGCGCATGAAGTTGACGTCGTCGCGGTTGGGGTAGTCCTCGCGGTAGTGACCGCCGCGGGACTCCTTGCGGGCGAGGGCGGAGACCGCCATGACCTCGGCGAGGTCCAGGAGGTTGCCGAGCTCGATGGCCTCCAGCAGGTCCGTGTTGAACCGCTTGCCCTTGTCCTGGATCGAGACGTTCTTGTAGCGCTCGCGGAGTTCCGCGATCTTCTCGACCGCCGTCTTGATCGTCTGCTCCGTGCGGAACACCATGACGTTCGCGTCCATGGTCTCCTGCAGCTCGCGGCGCAGGACCGCCACACGCTCGGTGCCCGTCGCCGACCGCAGCTGCTCCACCTGGGAGACGACGAGCTCCGCCGGGTTCTCCGGCAGCTCGACGAAGTCCGCCTTCTGGGAGTACTCGGCGGCGGCGATGCCCGCACGCTTGCCGAACACGTTGATGTCCAGAAGGCTGTTCGTGCCCAGGCGGTTCGCGCCGTGCACCGAGACGCAGGCGACCTCGCCGGCGGCGTACAGGCCCGGGACGACCGTGGTGTTGTCGGACAGCACCTCACCCTCGACGTTCGTCGGGATGCCGCCCATCGCGTAGTGCGCGGTGGGCTGGATCGGGATCGGGTCCGTGTACGGCTCGATGCCCAGGTAGGTACGCGCGAACTCGGTGATGTCGGGCAGCTTGGCGTCCAGCTGCTCCGGCGGGAGGTGCGTGAGGTCGAGGTAGACGTGGTCGCCCTCGGGGCCGCAGCCGCGGCCTTCCCGGATCTCCGTGTAGATGGAGCGGGACACGACGTCACGGGACGCGAGGTCCTTCATGACCGGCGCGTACTTCTCCATGAAGCGCTCGCCGTCCTTGTTGCGGAGGATGCCGCCCTCACCGCGGGCGCCCTCCGTCAGCAGGATGCCCATGCGCCAGATGCCGGTCGGGTGGAACTGGAAGAACTCCATGTCCTCCAGCGGCAGCCCGCGACGGTAGACGGCGGCCTGGCCGTCGCCGGTCAGCGTGTGCGCGTTCGACGTCACCTTGAAGAACTTGCCGCAGCCGCCGGACGCGTAGATCACGGCCTTCGCCTGGAAGACGTGGATCTCGCCGGTGGCGAGCTCGTACGCGACCACGCCGGCCGACCGCTTCACGCCGTCGACCTCGGTGATCAGCTGGTCCAGGACGTAGAACTCGTTGAAGAACTCCACGCCCTCCTTCACGCAGTTCTGGTACAGCGTCTGGAGGATCATGTGGCCGGTGCGGTCGGCCGCGTAGCAGGAGCGGCGGACCGGGGCCTCGCCGTGGTTGCGGCTGTGACCGCCGAAGCGGCGCTGGTCGATCGTCCCGTTGGGCGTCCGGTTGAACGGCAGGCCCATCTTCTCCAGGTCGAGGACCGAGTCGATGGCCTCCTTCGCCAGGATCTCGGCGGCGTCCTGGTCGACCAGGTAGTCACCGCCCTTGACCGTGTCGAAGGTGTGCCACTCCCAGTTGTCCTCCTCCACGTTGGCGAGCGCGGCGGCCATGCCGCCCTGCGCGGCGCCCGTGTGGGAGCGGGTGGGGTAGAGCTTGGTCAGGACCGCCGTGCGGCTGCGCTTCGTCGACTCGATGGCCGCGCGCATGCCCGCGCCGCCGGCGCCGACGATGACTGTGTCGTACTTGTGGATCTTCATGAGTGGTTCTCTCAGTCCCTCGGTCCCGTGCGCCTAGCGGATGTTCGGGTCGAAGGTGAAGATCACCAGCGTGCCCAGCAGGATGGTGAACACCGTGGCGGTGTAGAGCAGGCCCTTCAGCCACAGCCGGGTGTTCGCGCGCTCCGCGTAGTCGTTGATGACCGTACGCAGGCCGTTGGCCCCGTGCAGCATCGCGAGCCACAGCATCAGCAGGTCCCAGACCTGCCAGAACGGGGAGGCCCAGCGGCCGGCCACGAAGGCGAAGCCGATCTTGGACACGCCGCCGTCCAGCACCAGCTGGATCAGCAGGTGGCCCAGGACCAGCACGACCAGGACGACGCCGGACAGCCGCATGAACAGCCACGCGGCCATCTCGAAGTTGCCCCGGGTGGACTTCGGGGTCTTCTTGGTGCGCTTGCGCGGGGCCTCGATGAGGGGCGCCGGGTTGTCGACGTTGTAGATCGAGCCGCCCTCGACGGGGCCGATCCCGGCAGCGGTGGTTTCAGTGGTGGCCATCGGTGTCAGCTCCCGAACAGTTCACGAGCGGCGTGCCCGAGGACGGGGTAGACGGCCCCGAGCATCAGCACGAGCCACAGGCCCACGACGCTCCAGAGCATCTGCTTCTGGTACCGCGGGCCCTTCGACCAGAAGTCGACGGCGATGACGCGCAGACCGTTGAGCGCGTGGAAGAGGATGGCGGCGACGAGGCCGTACTCCAGCAGCGCGACGATCGGGGTCTTGTAGGTGGCTACGACCTTGTCGTAGTCCTCGGGGGAGACACGCACGAGCGCGGTGTCGAGCACGTGGACGAACAGGAAGAAGAAGATGAGGACGCCGGTGACTCGGTGAGCCACCCACGACCACATTCCTTCCCGGCCGCGGTACAGCGTTCCAGCCGGCACGGAAGAACCCTCCGGGAGCGGGGATTGGAGCCTGCCGGCTTGGGTGTCGGACGGGCCCGGCCGGGTACGGTCCACCGGCCCCCAGCATGGTAGCTAGCCGCTGGCTTGGCGCTTACACGGGGCCTATCGGTGTGATCAAAGTGGCACGCGTTTGGGTTAGCGTCCCCGGCATCTGGGGCGGGTTGTGCGGTTATGTGCCGTGTGCGGGTTCGTCGTGGCTGGTCGCGCAGTTCCCCGCGCCCCTTAGGCAGCTCACCAGTCGTGCCTTTCCAAGGCGCCGGAGTTCCTCTGCTGCCACCACCCGTTCGTCCTCCGGATCGTTCGTCAAACGTGACCGGATGGCTTCCAGGACGTAGTCCAGGGCCTCGTCCGCCGGCACGCCGTCCAGGCAGATGACGAACGCATGTCCGAATCTCGCCTCGTAGGCCGCGTGGGCCGCGCTCAGGGCCATGTGGGCCGCGCCGTACGCGTCGGCCGGGAGGGGCGGGAGGGTCTCGCCGGCCAGGGCCTCCGCCAGATCTGCCGCCGTCAGGTCGTACGCGGCCTCGTCCGACGCGGCCAGGAGGGCGTCGAGGGTCGGGTAGGGACGGTGGTCGGCGAGGCGGCGGGCCCAGCGCAGGCTGCGCAGGCAGGTGAGGAGGGTGCGACGGGCCTCTTCGGCGGTCGCGGTGTTGAAGCCGTCCAGCAGGGGTGCGGGTGAGGTCCGGGTCTGCGCCGGTATGGCGAGGCGGCCGGAGAGGTGGGAAAGACGGTGCGCAGGCAGCGTGGATCCTCGCGTCACGTGTGGTGTGGCAGGGGAGGCAGTGAAGGATGTGTCGCCACGTTATCGAGAGTGGTCAGTACCTGTCTGACGGATGCCCGAATTTCACTCGAACGAGAGAGTTTCAGAAGGTGTCGTGGACACCAACGCGGGGTTTTCGGCGCGCTGGAAGTGGACGGGCGTCGTACGGTTGGCCGAGTGAGCAGGCACAGTCATCGGCGCCGCGCGCCGCAGAGGAAGCCACGCCGCACGTCACGGCGCACGCCGCAGCAGCAGGTGGTGCTGCGGGCGCTGACGGCGGGTGGGCTGGTCGCCGCGCTCGGGGCGGGGCTTGGGCTGTGGGCCTCGTCGGGGGACGGCGGCGGGACGCCCGCCGGGTCGGCCACCTCCCAGCAGGCCGCCGTCGGCGCCTCCGCGGGGACCTCCACCGGTGACGGCGCCGATGTCGCTGCACCGCCCGCGAGCCCGACGCCCACCCGTGCCTACCCCCTCTCCACCACCCCCCGTACCATCCCCGCCGTCCGCTCCCACACCCCGGCGCGCGGCCCGGGCTGGCGTCCGGCGGCCGGGCGCCGTGTGGTGGTGAGCGACGCCGACCTCGCCGACGAGGGGCGGCTCGTCGCCGGTGAGCTGGGGCTGACGTACGCCGGGGAGAAGGACGACGTCCGCGCCGGGGACCTGCGGCTGGCGCTGAACGACGACGAAGGCGCGAACCCGGAGTCGTACACCATGACCGTGCGCGGCGGGCGGGTCACCGTCAGCGGACCCTCCGACGCCGGCGTCTTCTACGGCACCCGCACCCTCAAGCAGGAGGTGCACGGCGGCGGTACGGCGTCCGAGGGCGTCGTCCGCGACCAGCCGGCCAAGCCGCAGCGCGGGTTCACGCTGGACATCGCGCGCAAGTACTTCAGCCCCGCCTGGATCGAGGACCGGGTCCGTGAGCTCGGCGATCTGAAGTTCAACCAGATCGGGCTGCACTTCTCCGACGACCAGTCCTTCCGGATCGAGTCCGACACCCACCCGGAGATCGTGGCCGGCCGGCACCTCACCAAGGCCGAGGTGAGGAAGATCGTCGACCTCGCGGCGAGCCGGCACATCACCGTCGTGCCCGAGATCGACTCGCCGGGGCACCTGGGCGCCGTTCTCGCCGCCCACCCCGAGCTGCAGCTGCGCAACGTGAGCGGGGTGGCGACCCGCGGGGCGATCGACATCTCCAAGGACGCCTCCGCGAACCTCCTCGACGACCTGCTCAACGAGTACGCCGGCCTGTTCCCCGGCGCCTACTGGCACCTCGGCGGCGACGAGTACCAGGCCCTGACCAAGTCGAACCCTGCGGCCTCCTACCCGCAGCTCGCCTCCGCCGCCGTGGCCCGGTACGGCGCCGGCGCGAGCGTCGCCGACCTCGCCACCGGCTGGCTGAACGACCGCGCCGACACCGTCCGCGCCCACGAGCGCACCATGCGGGTGTGGAACGACGGCTTCTTCCGGGGGACGTCGGTCAAGCCGGCCTCCGATCTCGTGGTCGCGTACTGGACGGGCAAGGAGATCGGGGCGCGCAAGCCGGTGGAGTACCTGAGCGCGGGGCGCAAGGTGCTCAACTACAACGACGAGTACCTGTACTACGTCCTCGGGGAGCCGCAGACCTTCGTCTATCCGACCGGGCAGCGCATATACGAGCAGTGGACCCCGCGCGTCCTGCGCGGCACGACGTCGGTGGCCGCGCAGTACGACGCCCGGATACTCGGCGGTTCCTTCTCGGTGTGGTGCGACCTCGCGAACTCGCAGACGCAGGCCCAGGTCGCGGCGGGCATCCGGATGCCGCTGCGGGCGACCTCCCAGAAGCTGTGGGACGCGAGGACGCCGACGCTGACCTGGACGCAGTTCAGGGCCCTGGCGAACCGGCTGGGCTGAGTCCGCCGCCGGCCCACGGCACGGTCGGAAGGTTGGCTGAAATAGTTCCCCCCGGTCTCGCCTCGGTCTCACCTCCTGCCCCTCCTGTCCCTCCTGTGACACTCCTGCCCCGTCGCACGCAGTAAGGGGAAGTGCGGGCTCCGTAAGGTAGGCGCCCTGGCGAGGGAGGCGTGGATGAGCCTGGTGGAACTGATCTCTCAGGCCGACGAACGCGGACTGGCCGCCAGCGGGTTGGCCTGTTTGGATCGGTGCGTGCCCCTGCTCGGGGGTGACGACGACATTCTGCGACCGCTGTGGGGCAACCTCACCGAGGCCTCCGGCGCCGCCGACTGGGGCGAGCTCCTGGAACAGGCGCGCGGCAAGCTGGAGTCCGGCGACGCGACGGACGGCGACGGCGACACGGCGCAGGGCGGCGGCGACGAGGCCGTGCTCCTGGCCCGCCGGATGCTGGCCGCCGCCCCGGCCGACCGCTTCGCCGGCGAGGTGCGGCTCTGGGCCGACGCCTGCTCCGTCGCCTCCCTCCAGATACACCGCCTCCTCGACCCGGCCGAGGACGCCGCCCCGGTCGACTCCCGCCGCGAGGGCCGTACGGAGGGCATGTCGCCCCTCGTCGCCGCCGAACTGCGCCGCCAGGTCACCGTCCTGGAAGTGCTGGCCGGCCATGGCGCGGGCGGACTGCGCCGGGCGCTGGAGGTGTCCACGGAGGGCCGCCGGGTGCTGCGCGCGGTGGTGTCACGGCGAGCTCGGAAACGCAGGTGAGCAGCCGGACGTGTCCGACGGCCATTTGACGACCGCGTCCCGGTGCCGGGCGGTCGCGGTGTAGAAGGCCGTCAGGTCCCGGTGCGCCGAGGCGAACGCGGCCCGGGTGCGGGTTTCCTCGGCCGTGCCGCCGTAGCGGGGCAGGAGTTCGGCACGGGCGGGCCGCCACAGGTCGTCGAAGTCGCTCTCCGTCAGGAAGGCGGCGACCCGGGCCGTCTGGGCGACGGTCAGCACCACGAACGGCGGCTCCTTCGAACCGGCCGGGTACACGCGCTCACCGCCGAGCACCACGTGGGCGTCGGCGTAGAGCACCTGGTGGTCGCCCCCGTAACGGCCGTCCAGGGTCGACGCGCGGTGCAGGTGGTCATGGTCATCGTCGAACAGCTTCCGCAGCCAGGTCGCGCTGTTGCGCAGGGCCGATGGGGGCACGGCGCGGAGCCGGAGGTACGCGCTCATCACTCAAGGAGCGTGCGGGAGCGCGGAAGTATCACTCCTGTGCCCGATCCGCGGGGGAGGCGCGGCGGTCCTGCGCCGGTCTCGGGGAGGGCCCGGATTCGCGTGACGGATCACGGCCCGGCGCCGCTCTTCCCTATGTGACGTGGACAACTCAAGCGACCCAGACGGCGCACGCGGCTCAGGGACCCCAGCACGCACGACAGCCGGCCCGGCCCTCCGCCGCCGTGAAACCGGTGCGATGGGCGGCGGAGGCGGTGGCCGCCGTGCGGGAGGGCGTGCGCGAGCATCTCGACTTCTCCGCACAGAGTCTGTGGCGCGTCGACCGGCTGATCGAGGAACTGCGACGAGCGGGCACGGAGCCTTTGGCCGCGGAGAGCGTTCTGCGCGGCTTCGGGGCGTACGCCGGTGAGGTGGTCGTCCGGCAGACCGGCGCCGAGTGGTGGGCGGCCGGCGGCGACCACTGGGTCCGCACCGCCGACGGACGCCTGTGGGAGCCCCTCGACGAGGCCCGTCGCTGCTTCGGCGGCCACGGCTCCCTCCGGCTGCTGTGCCGGGACGCGATGCGGGGGCGGCGCTGAGGACTGTCCCGTAATCCGGCTGCTCCGTGGCCATGTGACGAGTGACACCTCTGTGACCCGTGATGTTCGGGGGCGTCCGTCCGCTGGGACAGCGGGGAGCCGATCCGGTTCCTCGGACCGAGTGGAGGGGTGGGGACCCATGAGCAGCGGAGTGGACGCGGGGGCGCCGGACGCGCCAGGGATGCGGGGGTGTGCCGCGGGATTCGTCGCACGGGTCACCGCTCGGCAGCGGCTGCCGCTCGACTACTCCGTCGCCAGTCTGCGGGTCGTCGACTTCCTCGTCGACGGGTTGCGCAAGGGCGGCGCCGACCGGCAGCGGGCGCACGACACGCTCGTCGGGCTCGGGGCGTACGTCGGTGAGGTGCTGGTGCGGCGGGCCGGCGGGGTGTGGGTGGATCTCGACGGCGACCAGCGTGCCTGGTTCGGACAGGCGGTCGGGGTGCGGATGCCGGACGGACGCGTGTGGAACCCGCTCGGGAAGGTCGTCAACCGGTTCGAGACCGGGAGCCCGGAGGAATCCCTGCGGACCTTCTATCTGACCCTGCACGGGCGCGCCCGGCGGGCGGCGGCCTGACCGTGGAAGCGCCTGCCGCATCCGGCGACACAACCGTGCAGTGGGACACTTCCGTGCGATGTGTCACATCCGTGCGCTGTGACACTTCTGTGCGGCCCGACGCTGATGACCGTGGGGGCGCGGCCGCGTCCGGACCAGGTGTCCGGCGGGAGGGCCGCGCGCCCGCAACGGACTCCGTACGAACGAGGACAGTCTTGGGCCAGGGAGGGGAACCCCGGCGCGCGCACGCGTACGACGGGGAACTGGGCGCGGCCGTGGCACGGGCCCAGGAGGGCGACGAGAGCGCGTTCGCCGTGGCGTACCGGATCGTGCAGCCCGGACTGCTCGGCTACCTGCGCGGGATCGTCGGCGACGACGCCGAGGACGTGGCCTCCGACGCCTGGCTGGAGATCTCCCGCGACCTGGGAAGATTCCGCGGCGACGGCGCGGGTTTCCGGGGCTGGACCGCGACCATCGCCCGGCACCGGGCCCTCGACCACCTGCGCCGGCTGCGGGTGAGACCGCGGTCGGCGGTGCTGGACCAGGACGTCGTCCTCGACCTGCCCGGGCCGCACAGCACCCACGACCAGGCGCTGGAGTCCCTCTCCACCGCGCACGCCCTGGAGCTGGTCCGCGGGCTGCCGCAGGACCAGGCGGAGGCCGTGCTGCTGCGGGTCGTCGTAGGACTGGACGGCCCGGCCGCGGCCCGCGTTCTCGGCAAGCGGCCCGGCGCCGTGCGTACGGCCGCGCACCGCGGTCTGAAGCGGCTGGCCCGCCAGCTGGGCGTCGCGGACGCGAACGGCGAGAGCGGCGCGGGTGTGACGGATGGCGGGCCCCGGACGCTGGGGGAGTCGACGTGAACGGCGACGGCCGCGGACCGTATGGATCAATGGTGGGCGCGGCCGCCCGTTGGCACGGCCCGATCGGACGGATGGGACAGAGGCGGAAACGAACATGGGTGAACGGCTGAACGACGGCGCGGGCCACGGCCGTCGGCGCGCGCACCCTGACGACGCCGTCGCCGACCCGTCGGGGCTGGAGGCGCTGCTCGCCCACGCCCTGCGCGGGCCCGGCGACCGCCCGGACGAGGGCACGGGCAAGGGCATGGGCACGGGCAGCGAGGGCGAGCTGCGGGCCGTCGCCGCGTTCCGGGCCGCCCGGGACACCGGCGCGCACCGGGCGCGTCCCCGGCGCCGCGACGACTGGCGGCCCCGGGCCGCCCGGCGGCCCGCCGCCCGCTCGCTGCGGGTCACGCTCTCCGCGCTGATCGCCGGCCTCACGCTGGGCGGCGTCGCGTACGCCGCGATCGGCTCCGTCACGGACGGCGGCGACGACGGCGGCGCGGGGCGTCCGCAGCGGTCGGCGAGCGCGGCGTCCGGTCGGTCCGACGCGCCCTCCGGCGCCCCGTCCGCGACGGACGACGCCGAGCGGGACCGTCCCGCGAACGCCAAGGACACCGAGGCCCACTGCCGCGCCTACGAGAAGGTCCAGGGGCGGGGCCAGGCGATGGACTCCACCGCCTGGCAGCGGCTCGTGACGGCGGCGGGCGGCGAGGAGAACGTCGCCGCGTACTGCGCGGCCCACGGTCAGCAGAAGGCCGGCACGGATCCGAAGCCGCAGAAGAGCCCCAAGGCAGAGAAGACGCCGAAGGCCGAGAAGAGCGCCAAGGCGGAGAAGACCGCGAACCCCGAGAACACGGTGACGCCCGAGAAGAGCGCGAACGCCGGGAACACCGGGAAGACCAGGGCCGCGAACGGCGGATGAGTCGTCGCCGCCAAGGCAACGGCCGGGGCCGCCACCCCCCACAGGAGAGGCCCCGGCCGTCGCGCGGCACGGGCCGCGCGGCGGCCCGTACTCTCTACAGCGCCATGAGTGCGTTTTGTGTCACACCCCCGAGCGCACCCCCTCGCGTCACGAGTCAGTTGCATGTTCTACGGTCGTGGACGTGCGGCGGTTTCAGGTCGTAACGTGCCTTTCGCGCCGGACGGCCAAGCGGCAGACCACCGCAACGACCTGCGGTCCACGGACCGCGAACCATCGACCGAGGAACCACGACGTGGGGGACGACGCGGAGTTGACAGCCGCGGTGCTCGCGGCACAGAACGGGGACGAGAGCGCGTTCCGGACTGTGTACCGCACGGTGCACCCGCGGCTGCTCGGGTACGTGCGCACGCTCGTCGGCGACCTCGACGCCGAGGACGTCACCTCCGAGGCCTGGCTGCAGATCGCTCGTGACCTGGAGCGGTTCAGCGGCGACGCGGACCGGTTCCGCGGCTGGGCCGCCCGGATCGCCCGCAACCGCGCGCTGGACCACATACGCATGCGCGGACGGCGTCCCGCGATCGGCGGCGACGAGACCGAGCTGACCGGTCGCGCCGCCGAGTCCGACACCGCGGGCGAGGCCATCGAGGCGCTCGCCACCGGCCGCACCCTCGGTCTCATCGCCCGGCTGCCGCAGGACCAGGCCGAGGCCGTCGTCCTGCGGGTCGTCATGGGACTGGACGCCAAGACGGCCGCCGAGACGCTCGGCAAACGGCCCGGCGCGGTCCGCACGGCCGCGCACCGCGGTCTGAAGAAGCTCGCCGAACTGCTCGGCGAGGATCCGGAGACGGCCGGCGCGCTCGACGCGCTGCCGCCTCAGCGTGGAACGCGCTCGCGCGCGGTGACGTCCGCAAGTGTGACGCAAGTGCGCACGCGGACGCAGAAGGACATGTGATGGCCGACAAGCAGGACAGGTGGCTCGACCGCGAAACGGCGGAGCGTCTGCTGCGCGGTGAGTCACCCGGCCGCCCTCTCGACGGCCCGGCCGAGGAGCAGGCCGAACGGCTCGCGAGGACGCTGGGCGCGTTGTCCGCGCTGGCCGCCGAGCCCCTGCCCGCCGACGAGGAACTCCCCGGCGAGGCCGCGGCCCTGGCCGCCTTCCGCAAGACCCACGCGGACCGCGCCGACCTCGCCCGGGCCGCCGGTGAGGCGCACGCGGTCGACGTCGGGCTGGTGCGCATCGCCGGCGGTGTCCGCGAGGCCGGTCGCCGGCCCCGCCGGATCCGGCCCGCGCGGCTGGGACTGGCCGCGGCGCTGACCGCAGGGGTGCTCGGCGGGGTCGCGGTCGGGACCGGCGTCCTGCCGACCCCGTTCGACGGCGCGGAACCGGCGCGCCCCTCGGTCTCGGCCCCCGCGTTCCCCGACCGCCCGCTCGTCTCGCCGTCCCCGGACGGCTCGGGCGGCGCAGCGCCCTCGGCGACACCGGAAGGCGGCACGGGCGACACCGGCAACGAGGCCGGCGAGGACGCCGGGAACGGGACCGCGGACGACGACGCCACCGCCGCCCCGGACCTGCGCGGCGCCTGGCCGAGCGGCGTGACCTCGTCCTGCCGCGATCTGAGCGCCGGCAAGACCCTGGACCCCGACCGCCGCCGGATCCTGGAGAACCTGGCGGGCGGCTCGAAGCGCATACGGAAGTACTGCGCGGGCGTCCTCGACAACCCCGCCGCCGGAAGCCCCCGCGGCGACGCCCGCACAGGAAACGGCACCGCCGGCCGGGACACCGGACAGGGCCAGGGGGACCGCGACGGCCAGGGCGGATCGACCCGCGGGAGCGGCACGGACGACAAGTCCGGCCGGGGCGGTGGCACGTCCGACGACGAAGACGACGGCGGTCACAGAGGCGGTGGCCATGGCCACGGTCGCGGAGGCGGCGGCCACGGCCGTGGCCGCGGCTGAGACGACCATCGTCAGGACGGCGGCTCCGGCACGCTGATCAGCTGATCGCCGTCATACGGTGAACCACCGCACGGAGACGTCCTCGCCCGAGGACTGCATGGACAGCGTGCACTCACCGGTTTCCGTCGACTGGTCCGCCTGGCGCGGGAAGCCGGTGAACTGGATCCAGGCGACGCCGCTGTCCCCCTCGTCCCAGGTGATCGTCGCCTGCCCGGCGAAGCCGCTGCTCCCGGACGGGTCCGTCACGGTGGCGGTCAGCGTGTTGGCCAGCCCCTTGGTGTTCTCGGCCTGGATGTCGACGGTGAGCAACGTACCGGGAGTCGCCATCGGCGTTTTGGTCACCGGCGCCTGGCTCCCGACGTTGGAGGTGGATCCGATGCCGGTGGAACTGGTGCCGCTGACTTCCTGAACCGTCACGAACGATGCCAGGTCGACCGAGACTGTGGCCATGACGCTGCCTCCTTGACAGGGTTGACAGGGTTCGAGCTCGACAGGCTTCCTCTCCGACGGTGTCGCAGCCCCGTGGCGGCTGCAACTCGGTGCCCGTTTGCGGGCCGGGGGGACCTCGGGAACCATCGGGAAGTGCAAGGTCCTATCCCACGCACCGAGGAGAGCCGTCATGGGAGAAGAGACCGAAGTGACGCCCACGATCGGTGAACTCGCCGCGGAGTCCAGTGAGTTGGCGGAGGCTCTGTCGTCCGACGGGGCATCGTCCACCGGCGACGTCCAGATGTTCCCGTTCCCCTTCTGCATCCGCTACGACGGACGCCCGCAGGAGTCGAGGATCATCCACGCTCCCGACCTCAACGGGGCCGTCATCACCGTCAACCAGCTCGTGAGCATCGCCAACCGAGAGGCCTCGCGGAAGGGTTTCCCGGCTCTCTTCTCCTCCACGAGCGGCAGCTGCCCCGACGAGTGAGCCCCCTCACACTCCATCTGACCTGCGGTTTTGTAGATCACAGAAGTTTTTTCGCGAGGGGTGTGACGTTTTCGGGGGCCGGGGCGCAGTAACAAGTGAGCCGACTGGTCATCGGCCCTTGCACTGAGCCGGGGTTCCCCCCGTACCTTCGGCTCGTGCGCTCGGCGCGGGCGGGACACGTTCCCCCGGTCCCGCTCGCGCCCCCAACGCCTACCAGGACACGACGACCTTGTCGCCGTTCCTCACCTGCGCGAAGAGATCCGCGATCGCCGCCTCGTCCCGGACGTTGACGCAGCCGTGCGAGGCGCCGGCGTAACCGCGGGCCGCGAAGTCGGCCGAGTAGTGCACCGCCTGCCCGCCGCTGAAGAACATCGCGTACGGCATCGGCGAGTGGTAGAGCGTGGACACATGGTCGCGGGACTTCCAGTAGACGTGGAACACGCCCTCCCGGGTGGGCGTGTACTGCGAGCCGAAGCGGACCGACACCGTCGACTCGGTCCGGCCGTCGATCATCCAGCGCAGGGTGCGGGTCGTCTTGTCGATGCACAGCACCCGCCCGGTCAGGCACCGGGGATCGGGCGCGGCGGCCGGCTGACCGCCCATCGGATACAGGTCCCACCGGCCCGGCTCCCGCGTCATGCCCAGCAGCCGCTGCCACGTGACGGTGTCCGTCTTCCCGGTCCTCGGCAGCCCGCGCTTGCCCTGGAAGCCCTTCACCGCCTCCTCGGTGCGGTCGTCGTAGGCGCCCGTCGGGCCGTCGTAGAGCCAGGCGACCTGCCGCAGCCGGGCCTGGAGCTCGCGCACCGCGCGCCCGGTGTCGCCGTGCGACCACAGGACGGCGGGGGGCGGGGCGCCGCCGGCCGGGGGGCTCGGCTTGTCGTCGTCGGTGGTGGTCCCGGCCGGGGTCGAGGCCCGGGCCGAGGGGGGCGTCGTCCGGCCGGCGTCGGCGGGGACGGGCGAGCGCACGCCCCCGTCCGCGCCGGTGTCCGTCTTCGGGGACTGCACGCTACAGCCGCCGCACACCGTCACCAGGGCCGCCGCGGCGGCCATGACGGCGATCGATCTCCGCATCCGCATGCCTGAGATGTTCCCCCCGGATGACGTCTCGCGAACGGACCGGCATGGTTGTGACCGGGACCGCAATCACTCTGTGAGGAAGCTCCCAGCGTGCTCCCCTCCACCGGGTGCACGCACGCCGATACAGTCCGTCGAAGGGTCGGACTGTACTGACGGGTAATTGCTCAGCGGGAGGCATCACACCAATGGCGCGTGAGTCGGAGTCCGGACTGCCCATCGAGCCGGTCTACGGGCCTGAGGACCTGGCGGGCTGGGACCCGGCCGAGCAGCTGGGCGAGCCCGGCTCGTACCCCTTCACCCGGGGCGTCTACCCGTCGATGTACACCGGCCGCCCCTGGACGATGCGCCAGTACGCGGGCTTCGGCACGGCGGTGGAGTCCAACGCCCGCTACAAGCAGCTGATCGCCAACGGCACGATGGGCCTGTCGGTCGCCTTCGACCTGCCCACCCAGATGGGCCACGACTCCGACGCGCCGATCGCGTCCGGCGAGGTCGGCAAGGTCGGCGTCGCCATCGACTCCGTCGAGGACATGCGGGTGCTGTTCGGCGGGATCCCGCTGGACAAGGTGTCGACGTCGATGACGATCAACGCGCCCGCGGCCCTGCTGCTGCTCATGTACCAGCTGGTCGGCGAGGAGCAGGGCGTTCCGGCGGACCGGCTCACGGGCACGATCCAGAACGACGTCCTGAAGGAGTACATCGCGCGCGGGACGTACATCTTCCCGCCCAAGCCCTCGCTCCGCCTCATCGCCGACATCTTCAAGTACTGCAAGGCCGAGATCCCGAAGTGGAACACGATCTCGATCTCCGGCTACCACATGGCGGAGGCGGGCGCGTCCCCGGCGCAGGAGATCGCCTTCACGCTGGCGGACGGCATCGAGTACGTCCGTACGGCGGTGGCCGCGGGCATGGACGTCGACGACTTCGCCCCGCGGCTCTCCTTCTTCTTCGTGGCGCGTACGACGATCCTCGAAGAGGTCGCGAAGTTCCGTGCCGCGCGCCGGATCTGGGCGCGGGTGATGAGGGACGAGTTCGGCGCGAAGAACCCCAAGTCGCTGATGCTGCGGTTCCACACGCAGACGGCGGGCGTCCAGCTGACGGCCCAGCAGCCGGAGGTGAACCTGGTGCGGGTCGCCGTCCAGGGCCTCGCGGCGGTCCTCGGCGGCACCCAGTCCCTGCACACGAACTCCTTCGACGAGGCCATCGCGCTGCCCACGGACAAGAGCGCGCGCCTCGCCCTGCGCACCCAGCAGGTGCTCGCCTACGAGACGGACGTGACGGCGACCGTCGACCCCTTCGCCGGGTCGTACGTCGTGGAGAAGATGACCGACGACGTCGAGGCGGCGGCCGTCGAGCTCATGCGGAAGGTCGAGGACCTCGGCGGCGCGGTCGCCGCCATCGAGCACGGCTTCCAGAAGTCCGAGATCGAGCGCTCCGCCTACCGGATCGCCCAGGAGACCGACTCCGGCGAGCGGGTCGTCGTCGGCGTCAACCGCTACCAGCTCGACGCCGAGGAGCCCTACGAGCCGCTGCGCGTCGACCCGGCCATCGAGGCCCAGCAGGCGGACCGGCTCGCGAAGCTGCGCGCCGAACGCGACCAGAGCGCGGTGGACTCGGCCCTGGACGCCCTGAAGAAGGCGGCGGAGGGCGAGGACAACGTCCTCTACCCGATGAAGGACGCCCTGCGGGCCCGGGCGACGGTGGGCGAGGTGTGCAACGCGCTGCGGGGGGTGTGGGGGACGTATGTGCCTTCGGATGCGTTCTGAGCTGGTGATTCCTCCGAACGGGTGATCGGGGGCGGAATTCGCCTGTTCCCGGTTACTCTCGTGAAGAGTGCTCCCAAAAGGAGGTTGCCGTGGTTGTGATAGAGCGCGAGATGACGATCGCTGAAGCTGCCGACCGTGTCTCCAGCTGGCTGCCCGGACACCGCGTGGAGATCATTCGAGGGAGCATCATCGCGTCACCGCCGCCGGATGAGCCGCATCAGGGAACGGTGTTCGAGGTCGGCTACGAGTTCCGGCGGGCCGGAGCAAAGGAGGCCGGTCTCAAGGTTCGCCCTGGCATCGGCCTGTGGTTGCCGACAGGGCCGGCGGATTACGCGATTCCGGACCTGTCGATCGTCGAGGCTGACATCGGTGACGCGCTTGTCCGGAAGAACTGTTACGCCCCGCACGTCTTCCGACTGGTATTGGAGGTGACCTCCTCCAACTGGTCCGACGACACGCTCAGCAAGCCCGACGTCTACGCCGAGGCCGGCGTCCCCGTCTACGTCGTGGTCGACCGCAAGCACGACGAGGTCCTCCTCTACACCGGCCCGGCCGACGGCAAGTACCCCGACCCGCAGCGTTTCAAGCGGGGCCAGACCGTCCCCGTCCCGGAATCCGTCGGGGTCAGCCTCGACCTCTCCGTGGACACCCTCCTCGACGGCGAAGACTGACCCGTGGTTCAGGCGCCCACCCGCGCCCGGTAGCTCTCCAGCCCCTGCGTCGACTCGCCTGCCCAGCCCACGTGGCCGTCCGGTCGGACGAGGAACACCCCCTCCTCCAGCTTCAGCAATGTCCACTCCGGGCCCTTGAGGCGGTCGAAGAGGCGGACGTCGTTCACCGTCAGGTCGGGGACGCGGTCGCCCGCTCGTAGGGCGCCCGGGGCCGGCCTGGTCTCCTCGGTCAGGGACGAGTGGCGGTAGTTCAGGCCCAGTTGGCGAGTGGTCGCGCCGCGTTTCGCCTCGGCCCGGTGGATCGCCGTCGACAGGCCGAGGACGTGCTCGGCGACCGGCCGGCGTTCCTCCTCGTAGCTGTCCAGCAGTGTCTCCGGCGCCCGGCCGCCCAGTACCGCGCCCAGCTTCCAGCCCAGGTTGTACGCGTCCTGGACGCTGGTGTTGAGGCCCTGGCCGCCGGCGGGAGAGTGGACGTGCGCCGCGTCACCGGCGAGGAAGATCCGGCCGTCGCGGAAGCGGTCCGCCAGGGCCGCGCGGGGGCGGAAGTTCGAGGCCCAGCGGACCTCGGTGACGGCCTCGGGCCTGAGGTGGGTGCGCTCGGCGAGCACCGTGCGGATGCCGTCCAGGGAGAGGTCGATGTCCGTGGCCTCGGGGAACTGGGCCACCAGCTGGAAGTCCTCCGTGCCCGCCAGCGGGCAGAGCGCCACGAAACCGGCGCCTTCGCCGCTCGGCGGGAAGATGTGCCACCAGTCCCGGTCGAGACCCGGGATGCGTACGTCCGCCACCAGGAACGGGTCCGGGTCGACAGTCTCGCCCGTCATGCCGATGCCGAGCGCGCGGCGGATCGTGGAGCGGCCCCCGTCGGCGGCGACGGCGTACCGGGCGCGGACCGTCTCGCCGGAGGCGAAGCGCGCCGTCACGCCGTCCGCGTCCTGTTCGATCCTCACCAGTTCGCGGCCGAAGGCCACCGTGCCGCCGAGTTCCTCCAGCCGCGCCCGCAGGATCTCCTGGTTGCGCCACTGCGTGACCATCCAGGGGCCGCTGAAGCGGGAGCCCTCCTCGCCGTCCTCCGCCGGGTCGAACATCCGGTGTTCGCCGGCCTGCCTGCCGTCCTGCCAGATCATGCCGACCGGGTAGGGGCCGCCGGCGGCGAGGATCTCGTCGAGGACGCCGAGGTCCTCGTAGATCTCCAGCGTGCGGGGCTGGAGGCCCTTGCCGCGGGAGCCCGGGGCGAGGCCCGCGCCCCGTTCCACCACCAGCGCGTCCACTCCGCGCCGCGCCAGGTCGATCCCCAGGGCGAGGCCGGTCGGGCCCGCGCCCACGATCAGTACGTCCATGTGAGTCCTCATGCGCCCACTCTCCTTAACGCTGTTAAGTGCCGTCGGTCATGACAGTGCCCTTAACGGCGTTAAGCTGTCAAGTGTGAGCACCGAACGACGCGCGCCCCTCGACCGCAAACGGGTCGCGGACACCGCCCTGAGACTCCTCAACGAGGTGGGCCTCGAAGGCCTGACCCTGCGGGCCATCGCCCGTGAGCTGGACGTCAAGGCGCCCGCCCTGTACTGGCACTTCAAGGACAAGCAGGCGCTGCTCGACGAGATGGCGACGGAGATGTACCGGCGGATGGTCGCCGGGACCGCCCTCGATCCCGGCGACACCTGGCAGGCACGGCTGCTGGAGTCCAACCGCGGACTGCGCGCCGCGCTGCTCGGCTACCGCGACGGCGCGAAGGTCTTCAGCGGCTCACGCTTCACCGGCATCGAGCACGCCGAGCAGATGGAGGACACCCTGCGCCTGTTCACGGCCGCCGGCTTCACCCTCGCCCAGGCGGTCCGCGCGACCTCGACGACGTACCTGTACACGCTCGGCTTCGTCACCGAGGAGCAGGGCGTCGAGCCGCTGCCGGACGAGCGGCGCGAGGGATACGACGTCGGGGAACGCGCACGCCTGATGGCCGACTTCCCGCTGGCGGCCCAGGCGGGCGCGGAGATCTTCGCCGACTACGACCGGCACTTCGAGGAGGGCCTGACGCTGGTGATCGCGGGCATCGAGGCGCGCTACGGAGTCGATTGAGAGCCGACTGAGAGCCGACTGAGAGCCGACTGAGCCGTCCGGTGCGCCCGTCGCTAGGACGCGGCCCGCAGACGCCGTCGTACGGCGCGGGCGACGATCGGCGGCAGCAGGTCCGCGGCGAGCCGGCGGGCGCGGGAGGACCGGCGCGCGGGGGCCGCGGCGGCGGGGCGCGGCGCGGGCTCCATGTAGTGCCGGGAGTGGGGGAAGGGCGGCGGCTTCATGCCCTGGGCGCGGGCGCGGACCAGGCGGTGACCGGCGGCCGACTGCACGCTCAGCCCGCAGTCCGCGCGCTCCGTGAGCAGGTCGATCAGCTCCTCCTGGAGGAGCTCGGGGTCGCCCCAGGTGCCGTACAGCTTCTGGGTGCTGAGGCAGACCGGGCGCAGCCCGCCGTTGAGCACCGCCTCCCATACGGCGACGGAGACGCCCGGCGTGTGCTCGGACCGGAAGTCGTCGAGGACCACGATGCCGTCGGGCCGCAGGAGCTCGCGCGCCGCCGCGATGTCGTCGCGGACGTGCTCGTACAGGTGCGAGGCGTCGATGTGGACGAAGCGGCAGCTGCCGGGGTCCACCTCGGTGGAGATGACGGAGCTCGGGGCCTCGATCACCCTCGGCAGGGTGTCGTGGAAGGAGAGATAGTTCCGCTCGAAGGCCTGCCGGGTCAGGGACGCGTACGACTTCGCCGTCTCGGCCCGGTTGGCCCCGTCGGGGGCCTCGCTCCCGAACAGGTCGCAGACGGTGAACCGCTCGCCGTCCCCGAGGTGCCGGCCCAGGAGGATCGCGCTCTTGCCCAGGTACGCGCCGAGTTCCAGCAGGTCGCCGCGTACCCCCTTCGTCCGCTGCCGGTCGAGGAACCAGGTGAACAGGACCTGGTCGAGGGGCGGGAACCAGCCCCGTACGTCCTCGAGCACACCGGGGTGTGCGGGGGTCTGCGTCTGCTGTGCGTTGGCCATGAGACATGCTTGCTCGGTGCTCGCGCGGCCAACTTTCCCCGCGCTGAACGTCCGGTGAACAAGCTCGACAACCTCTCAGCGAGCCTTGGCCAACGCCGTGCGCAGCCTCGGCGTCAGCGGCTTCTCGACGAAGCGGTTCAGCAGCCAGGCCAGGACCAGCATCGAGGCGAGGGTCAGCGCGAAGGTCGCCGCCGACGGCACGTGCAGCCCGCGGTGCAGGAAGCGGATGACCACCCAGCCGAGATGCTCGTGGACCAGGTAGAACGGGTACGTCAGCGCCCCGGCCACCGTCAGCCAGCGCCAGTTCGCCCAGTTCAGCAGGCCCAGCGCGATCGCCGCGACGGCCACGAAGCCGAAGGCGACCACGAGGACGATGCCGGCCGTGGTGCGGTGGGCGAAGGCGTTCGGGTCCGAGGCGTTCCACAGCGCGCGCACCGCGTAGTGCTGGCCGATCAGGAAGCCGACGGCGACGATGCCCCAGGCGTAGGCGTCCCGCCGGTCGCGGTGGACGAGGTAGAGGCCGATGCCGCCGACGAAGAACGCCGCGTACTCGGGCATCACCACCAGGTCGAGCAGCGGCTGGTGCGCCGCCTGCGCGAGCGCGACGGCCAGCGTCCAGCCCGCGCAGAACGTCACGACGCGCCGCCGGTTCGCCCCCGGCAGGACGACGCACACCGCGAACAGCGCGTAGAAGCGGACCTCCACCCACAGCGTCCAGCACACGCCGAGCACCCGGTCGACGCCCAGCGGCTGCTGCAGCAGGGTCAGGTTGACCAGCGCGTCGCTCGGCGAGACGGCCTCGTAGACGACCGACGGCAGGGCGAACACCGCCGTCACCAGCAGGACGGCGACCCAGTACGCCGGCATCAGCCGGGACACCCGGGAGGCGACGAACGACTGCAGGGGCCGGCCCCAGCCGCTCATGCAGATCACGAACCCGCTGATCACGAAGAAGACCTGGACGCCGAGGCAGCCGTAGGCGGCGAACTGGTGCAGCGTGGGGAACTGCAGCTTCGGCGAGCTCCCCCACGCCCGGGTGACGTCACCGCCGCGCCCCGCGTAGTGGTACACCGCCACCATCAGCGCGGCGACCAGCCGCAGCCCGTCCAGGGCCCGGAGCCTGCCTTCCCGGCCTGCCCTGCCTTCCGGGCCTTCCGGGCCTTCCCGGCGCCTCGGCGACGGCACGGCCGCGGCGGGTCGTGCCTGTGTCTCGGACGTGGTCACGACCGTCTCGGTCATGCTGGGTACCCCTCGCAGTGGCCCGTGGGCCGTCTTGTGTGCTCAGTCCGACTTCAGGAGCCGGGCCGACTGGTTGCCGAGCTGGACGCGGACGGCTTCCTTGCGGGCGAGCTGCCGGATCGACCGGCCGCGCGGGCCGAGCAGGTTCGCGACCCGCGCGACCTCGCTCCAGACCCGGGCGCGGTCGCCGCCCGCGATCGCCGCGGCGGACAGCAGCCGGCACGCCTCCTCCGGCTCGCCGCGCCCGGCCTGTATCTCCGCCATGCCGATGAGGACGTCCACCGGCTGTCTGCGGCGCAGGATCTCGGTGCCCACGCGCAGCGCGTCGTCGTGCCTGCCCGCGTCGAAGTGCCGGGCGAAGTCCTCGGCGAGGTACCTGCCGTGCCGGGCGAGTACGGCGGAGAACCGCGCCTCGGGTGAACCGTCCCCGGCCTCCTCGCCGTCGGCGTCCGCGCGCCGCACGGGCTCGCCCGGCCCGGGCAGGCCCAGCGCGGTCGTCATCCGGGCGGCGAAGGCGGGGATGTCGAACAGCTCCTCGACGTCCGCGTACTCGGTCTCCGAGATCTCCTCGTCCAGCACCCGGCGCAGCGCGTCGAGCGCGGCGTCGGGCGTGTACTCGGCGAAGGAGCGGTAGCCGGGGACGCCCTCCAGCACCTCCCGGGACCCGACCCGGTGGTAGGTGACGGTACGCAGCCGTTGCTGCACGGCCTCGACCACCGACAGCGGCATCGGGTCGTCGACGCTGGACAGGAAGAAGACGTCGGAGGCGGCCAGCTCCTCGCGCACCCGGTCGCGGGAGAGCGCGCCCATCCACTCGACGCGGTCCGACAGGAGGGTGGAGGCGCCGATGCGCCAGGTCTTGTGGCCGATCCAGGCGAACCGCCACGGCAGGCCCTGCCCGTAGGCCAGTTCGGCGACCCGGGAGAACAGGTCGAGGCCCTTGCGGTCCTGCATGGAGCCGACCATCACGATCCGCGGCCGCTCACCGGGCGTGCGTCTCGCCCGCGCGCGGTGGGTGTCGCGCGGGACCGTGTTGTAGACCACGACCGGATCGCTCACGCCCAGCTGGCGGAACATGTCGGCCTGCGCGGTCGAGACGCACAGCACCTTCAGCCGCGGCAGCAGGCTGAGCATCTCCTGGTGGCGCAGCGTGTGCTGCCCGCCCTCGAAGTTCATGACGTACTCGGTCTCGTGGGCGTACAGCACCACGGACTTCCCCTGGTCCTGCAGCGCCTGCACCAGCTCGTTCGCGAGCGCGGAACGCCAGAACGGGGCCAGGCTGTTGACCAGGACGACCTCGGCGCCCGCCAGGTCCGCCAGGACGTCCTCGGCGCGGCTGTAGGCCCCGAGGTCGAAGTAGCGGACGTCGACCGGGCTCTGCGCGAGCAGCGCCTGCGTGTAGGTGAGGACGGGGATCGCCACGCCGGTGACGTAGGAGAAGCCGAGGCCCAGTACGGCCAGCGAGCGCGGCCGGTCCATGCGGCCCTGCACGGCGCGCAGCGCCCGCTCGGCCCGGGTGAGGCCGGCGCGTCCGCCGTCGTCGGCGGACGCCCAGCGCGGGGCGGGCGGTTCGGCGGGCACGGCGGCCCGCTCGACGAGGCGCAGGACGCGCTCGGGGACGTCGTCCTGGAAGGCGATGAAGTGCTCGACGGGCTCACCGTGCACGTTGGCCGGGAACTTGCCCGAGCGCTGGAGGTCGGCGACCACGTCGACGAGTTCTCCGACCGTGCCCACGTTGCGCAGCAGCGGGTGGTTGACCGTCGGGAAGACGATGTTGAGCGGGGGCGGGCTGAACAGGATCAGCGGGGTGCCCGCGCGCAGGGTCTGCAGGTAGGTCGTGGAGAAGAAGGTGACGGCGAGGTCGTAGCCGTCGAGCCCCTCGGCGTCCAGCAGCGCCTTCTCGTCCAGGACCGTCACGTCCGGGAGGGTGCGCAGCCAGGCGAGGTGGCCGTCGAGGGTGGAGGGGTGGGGCTTGATCTCCACCTCGCCGAACGCGGTGAGCGCGGCGCACAGTTCGGTGAGCTGTTCGCGGTGGTCGTCGCGGGAGAGCTTGTTCTGGTTGCTCAGCGGCTGGTCGAGCACCACGACGCGCAGCGGCTCGCCGGGGTCCTTGGCGTGCCGGTGGGTGGTGGAGCGGGCCGCCCGCAGCAGGGCCGGGTCGTCGCTGTGTCCGAGGGCGCCGGTGATGTGGACGGGCGGGTCGGCGTCGGCGGAGCGGAACAGCAGGTGGTGCGCGGTCGCCGGGCCCCAGACGCAGACGGCGGCGGGGGAGGAGGAGCCGTAGTACCAGTTCTGGTCGTGGAGTCCGGCGTCGGTCTTCTTGAAGTGGAAGTCGAGGTGGCCGTCCTGGACGAGGACCAGCGGCACGGTGCGGCCGAGCGTGGCGGCGACCCGGCGGCCGCGCTGCGACTGGTCGTTGAAGAACACCAGCCGGTCGATGCCCTCTGCAGCTGCGAACGCTCGTATTCGGCGCCCGAGTTCCTCCAGGAACTCCGCGTCGCTGAGCGGCTCGTCCACCGTGAAGAGATTGTGTGCCGGAAGATCGTCGAAACGGGCCCTGGCCTCCTCTTCGATCCATCCCGCGACGTTTCCGTCCCGGTCGGCGGTGACCAGCAGGAACGAGTGGGCATCGGCCCCCTGAGCACGCATGATCTCAGAGGCGAGGCCGACACCGTTTCGGTTCTCGACAAACACGGCGATGCGCATCGATCTACCAGTCCACTCCGGGTACTTGGGGCAGCGGGAAGACGCCCTTCTTTTGTGAATGAAATACGACCGTGTACCCAAAGCGTGGAATCCAAAAAGAACACCCGATGAACGTCCCGCGTAGATGTCATTTCATCCGACGGACAGTCCTGCGCAGGGCTCTCGCCCGCTGCGCCACCCGGCGCGCGGTGGAGTTGTGCGGCAGGAAAGCGAGCCGTTCCGGGATGCCGCCCGGCAGTCCCAGCGAGGTCAGCCGCCTGCGCTTGAAGTACCGCTTGGTGCGCGGCCCCAGCTGGGAGCGCAGGTACCGCTCGGCGACCGGGCGCAGACCGGGGTGGAGCTGAGCCTGCATCACGAAGCCCACCGCCTGGACCAGCTCGGTCAGCGTCTGCGGCGGCACGGGCAGCTCGTCCTCGCGGTCCTCCAGGTCGGCCAGCAGCGCGTCGGCCAGCACGAGCGGCACCCGGTTGCTGTTCTGATACGGGGTGAGCCGCTCCAGCAGCGACTCGGTGCCCGTGCGGGCGACCGGAAGCTCGTACAGGGCGGACGCGGTGAACAGGGCGGTGGAGAAGCAGCCGACGACCAGTGCGGGCCGCGCCCTGACGAACAGCACCTCGGCGAGCACCGGCAGCTCCAGGACCGTCAGCCGCACGCCGAGCCGCTCCGCCTCGGTCTCCAGGGCGCGGCTGTAGCGGGCCGGGGCGCTCGGATGCGGTTTGAAGACGACCGCGCGGTGACCGCGGGCCACGGCGCCCCGCAGCATCCGCACATGCAGGTCCTCCTCCTCCTTCGGGGAGAGGATCTCCAGCGCGGACAGGTACTGGCCGAGCAGCAGCGCGCAGTCGTCGGGCAGCGGCGGCAGGTCGGGCACGGCGTCGGCGACCTGGCCCAGCACCTTCAGGAACGCGGCCGCCGGCACGATCCGCGCGGGCGTCCCGAACTCGGTGAGCAGCAGCGGCACGAGGCCCGGCACCAGGTCCAGGTGGAGCAGCCGCCGCACCCGGGTGCCGATCAGCGGGTCGAGCTTGTTGCGGGTGGGCCCGTAGCTCATCAGTCCGTCGGCGTAGACCTCGACGGGCGCTCCCGGGAACAGCTGGGCGACGGCCTGGGCGGGGTTGACCTGGACGGACTCCAGGACGATCTCGACCCGGTCGTCGCCCAGGCCCCACAGCAGCCGCAGGTAGCGCTCCAGGAGGGGGACGTCGTCGGGGCGCGGCGACCAGGCGCTCGGATGGAAGGGGCTGATGGCCTCGTTCCAGGAGAGCACCTCGTCGAAGCGGTCCCGCAGCGGCTCGAAGCCGGCCATCTCGTCGAGCGCCGGGGCGGTCTCCGGCGTCGTCGCGGTGTTGCACACCAGCAGCAGCCGCCGGTCCGCCGCCGGGAAGCAGCCCGCGTCGAGCGCGGCGGCGAGGGTGGCTGCGCCGTAGAGGGTCGAGGCGCAGAAGAGCTGGGTCGTACGGCTCGCGGTGGAGGGCGTGATGGAGGACGTGAGGGAGGGCGCGGTGGAGGGCTTGAGGGTCATCAGGCGGCCGCCTTGGCGGAGGTGATCTGACGGCGCAGTCGCCGCAGCTTGGAGGAACGGCGCAGGTCCATGCGGCCGAGGACGTCCGTGAGGAGTTCCTGCGGCATCCGCTTGATCGCGGCCGCGCTCATCGTGCGCAGCTGCTTGGCGACGGCCGGCTCGAACTTGTCGGTCTCCGCGAGGTGGTGGGCGATGATCGCGCAGTACGTGCGCACCGCCTTCGGCAGCAGCCTCTCCGCGTCCGGGTCGGCGGCCGTCTCCTCGATGACCTGGTCGAAGGCGCGGATGAAGTCCAGTTGGCGGACGTCGCCGATCTGGGTGAGGGAGGAGGCGACGCCGCGGCGGTAGAAGACGCCGTGCAGGTTCACCACGGCGAAGGACTCCGCCTGCCGGTGCAGCTTCCAGATCCAGGGCCGGTCCTCGGCGGTGCGCAGCCCGTCGGTGAAGTGCAGCAGACCGCGGTCGAGGAGGCGGCGGTGGTAGGCGCCGGCCCAGGCGTAGGCGTAGTCGACGGACGTGGAGCGGTCGGCGGGCAGGATCGCCGCGCGCGGGTCGAGGACCTCGCCGCGCAGCCCGTGCGGGTGGCGGACGACCGTGCGGGTGCGGCCGGTGGCCTGGACGTGGTCCGTGCGCACGAAGTCGCAGCCCAGCTCCTCGATCGCGGCGACCAGCCGGCCCAGGTGACCTCGGGCGAGCCAGTCGTCGCCGTCCAGAAAAGTCAGGTATTCGCCCTGGGAGGCGTCGAGTCCAGTATTGCGTGCGGTGGCCAGACCGCCGTTCTCCTCGTGGCGGACATAACGCACCTGGGCGACCTTCGAAAGTCCCTCGACAGCCTGTTCGAGAATAGCGGGAGTCTCATCTTTAGAATGATCATCGACCAGTACGAACTCGAAATCATGACGGGCGTTCAGATGGAGACTTCTCAGCATGTCCGGAGCGTATTGGCGGACGTTGTAGAACGGCACGATCACAGAAAGCTTTGGCACCTGAGAAACCCTAGAAGGGCCTGCGGCGGCGCAACTTTCCGTCGCGGAGACAGGGGGTGAACTGAATGTGTCGGAATAGTGCACCCCATGTTCTCAAGGGCGGTTGACGGGCCAGTTCGGTGTTCGGTGGTGCGTTGTTAACTTCTCGTTGAGTAGAGGTTGGGCAAAGCCAGGGATTTGCTTTCTAGCGTCGTCGCCGTGCCAGCAAGTACTGCGAACCCTCCACGGATTGCCGTCCTCGCGGACTCCGACACCCGATGGAAATGGGGTGCGCTGACCGCGACCCGTATCGCACCGTCCACCGGAACCGGAACCGGAACCGGAACCGGAACTGGAACCGAAACCGGAACCGGAGCCGGAAGCCAGGCGCGACCCGCCCCCGTCCTCGACGGTTTCCTGCTGCGCGGCCGGGCCACCCCCACCCCGCGCCAGCTGGCCGAAGTGGGCGTGCACGCCGACTCCCTGCGCGAGGTCACCGCCGTCGAGTTCCTGCGCGCGATGACGCGGACCTCGTACGACGTCCTCGTCCTCGCGCTCGTCGGCGGCGGCGTCCAGGCGATCCTGCACGGCCTCAAGCGGATCTGGGAGGACGACGCACAGGACTCTCGCGCGCGCCCCGTCGTCGTCACCGGCTATGTCGGCGTCGTCTACGAGAAGCTCGCCGACGGTCTGCTGCTGCGACACGGCGCCGACCTCGTCCTCGCCAACTCACGCCAGGACGCGGAGCGTTTCCGCGCCGTGTACGAGGGGGTCGGCGCCGACGCCTCAGCCGTGACCGAGGTCGCCCTGCCCTTCCTGGGCGGCGCCCCGTACCCGGGCGAACACGACCCCTACACCGTCGTCTTCGCCGCGCAGCCCTCCGTGCCGGAGCACCGCGGGGACCGCGCCTACCTGCTGAACCGGCTGGTGCAGCACGCGCGGCTGCACCCCGGGCGCGAGGTGTTGCTGAAGCTCCGCTCGAAGCCGGGTGAACACACCACCCACATCGAGGAGTTGCCCTACCAGAAGCTGGCGCAGAAGCACGGCCTGCCGCCCAACTTCCGCCTGGTGTACGGAAACATGGGCGAGGTCCTCGACCGCACCGACCTCATGGTCACCGTCAGCTCGACGGCCGCCCTGGAGTCCCTGCACCGCCGCATCCCCACCGTCGTCCTCACCGACCTCGGGGTGCGCGAGGCGCTCGGCAACCACCACTTCGTCGGCTCCGGCTGCCTCGCCTCCTGGGACCAGCTCGACGCCGGGCACCGCCCCGCCCCCGACGAGGACTGGGTGGCCCGCCAGGGCGTCGTCCCCGGGGGCGCCCCCGCTGGGGGAGGCTCCTACGCGACCGCCTTCGCCCCGGCCCGCGACCGCATCGCCGAGCTGCTCGACCAGCCCGGCGGCCTCCCGCCCCTGACCCCCTACTACACACCCGTCACCGCCCCCGGCTACCTCCCCGGCATCCTCGCCCGCCACCACCTCGGCCCCGACGGCAGCCCCCTCCCCGGCGCCCCGTCCACCGACGAGGCCCCGGGCCCGGTCCGCCAGATGGTCCGCCGAGCCGCCCGCGGCGCCTACCGGCACGGAGTCCAGCGCGTCGCCCCGGTGATCCGACGCATGGGGGAGCTGTGACCTCGGTGACGGCTGCGCCCTCCGTGACCGCTGCGACCGTTCAAGGAGAAGTGTCCATGTCCGACTCACCCGTGCGGGCGCGCCGCGTCCTCGCCGTGATCCCCGCGCGCGGCGGCTCCAAGGGCGTCCCCGCGAAGAACCTCGCCCCCGTGGGCGGTGTACCGCTGGTCGCCCGGGCGGTCCGCGAGTGCCGGGCCGCCCGGCTCGTCACGGACGTGGTCGTCTCCACCGACGACCACGCCATCGCCGCCGCGGCGCGCGAGGCCGGCGCCGAGGTCGTGCTGCGCCCGGCCGCCATCGCCGGCGACACCGCCACCTCCGAGGCCGCCGTCCTGCACGCCCTGGACGTCCACGAGGCCCTGCACGGGGCGCCCGTCGACGTCGTCCTGCTCGTCCAGTGCACCAGCCCCTTCCTCGTCCGCGAGGACGTCGACGAGGTCGCCGGCGCCGTCGTCGAGCAGGGCGCGGACACCGCCGTCACCGTCGCCCCCTTCCACGGCTTCGTCTGGCGCCACTCGGACGAGGTGAGCGAGGGCGGCTTCGGCGTCAACCACGACAAGTCCTACCGCCCCCGCCGCCAGGACCGCCCCCAGGACTTCCTGGAGACCGGCGCGGCCTACGCGATGGACGCGGCCGGCTTCCGCAAGCACAGGCACCGCTTCTTCGGCCGCACCGAACTCGTCCGCACCGACCCCGCCCGCGTGCTGGAGATCGACGACCCGCACGACCTGGCCCGCGCCAGGGCGTTGGCGCCCCACTTCGACGCCGACCGGCCCGGCGCCCTGCCCACCGCCGACGACATCGACGCCGTCGTCCTCGACTTCGACGGCACCCAGACCGACGACCGGGTGCTGATCGACTCCGACGGACGGGAGTTCGTCTCCGTCCACCGCGGCGACGGCCTCGGCATCGCCGCCCTGCGCCGCAGCGGCCTGCGGATGCTGATCCTGTCCACCGAGCAGAACCCCGTCGTCGCCGCCCGCGCCCGGAAGCTCAAGCTCCCGGTCCTGCACGGCATCGACCGCAAGGACCTCGCCCTCAAGCAGTGGTGCGAGGAACAGGGCGTCGCGCCCGAACGCGTGCTCTACGTCGGCAACGACGTCAACGACCTCCCCTGCTTCGCCCTCGTCGGCTGGCCGGTGGCGGTCGCGAGCGCCCACGACGTCGTACGCGGCGCCGCCCGCGCGGTCACCACCGTCCCCGGTGGCGACGGCGCGATCCGGGAGATCGCCGGCTGGATCCTCGGCCCCTCCCTCGCCTCTCCCGCTCCCCTCACCCGGTAAGGAACGTCCCGCCATGAGCACCAGTGCCCACACCCCCGTCAGCACCCCCACCAGCATCAACTCCCGCCTGCGGTTCCTCGGTTCGCGCCCCGTCGGCCCCGGTCACCCCGTCTACGTCACCGGCGAGATCGGCATCAACCACAACGGCGACCTCGACAACGCCTTCAAGCTGATCGACGCCGCGGCCGACGCCGGATGCGACGCCGTCAAGTTCCAGAAGCGCACCCCTGAGATCTGCACCCCGCGCGACCAGTGGGACATCGAGCGCGACACGCCCTGGGGCCGGATGACGTACATCGACTACCGCCACCGCGTCGAGTTCGGCGAGCACGAGTACCGGCAGATCGACGCGTACTGCAAGGAGAAGGGCCTCGCCTGGTTCGCGTCCCCGTGGGACACCGAGGCGGTCGCCTTCCTGGAGAAGTTCGACGTCCCCGCCCACAAGGTGGCCTCCGCCTCCCTCACGGACGACGAACTGCTGCGCGCCCTGCGCGGCACGGGCCGCACGATCATCCTCTCCACCGGCATGTCCACCCCGAAGCAGATCCGTCACGCCGTCGAGGTCCTCGGCTCGGAGAACATCCTGCTCTGCCACGCCACCTCCACCTACCCGGCGAAGGCCGAGGAGCTCAACCTCCGCGTGATCAACACGCTGGAGCGGGAGTACCCCAACGTCCCGATCGGCTACTCCGGCCACGAGACGGGCCTGCAGACCTCCCTCGCCGCCGTCGCCCTCGGCGCCGTCTTCGTCGAGCGCCACATCACCCTCGACCGCGCGATGTGGGGCTCCGACCAGGCGGCCTCCGTCGAGCCGGGCGGCCTCAACCGCCTCGTCCGCGACATCCGCACCATCGAGGCCTCCCTCGGCGACGGCGTCAAGAAGGTCTACGACTCCGAGCTCGGCCCCATGAAGAAGCTGCGCCGCGTGTCGGGCGTCGTCGCAGAGGCGGAGATCGCGGCGGCGGCGGGCGAACCGATCGCGGTGTGACCTGAAGTACCCCTCCGATGCCCTACGGGATGGTCGTCCGACGATGAGTCCTCGCGCCGGGAAGAACCCCGGCCCCACTCCGCACACCCTCGCCTTCGTCGAGAGCCCGGTGCAGCTCCTGAACGTCCTGGAGTGGGCGCACGCCCGGCAACTCCACCGGAAGGAGCCCGGCGCGGGGTTCACGCTCGTCGTCCTGTCCCCGACCGATCCGATGACCCGCGGCCAGCTGCGCCGCATGGCGGAACTGGCCCGCCGGGAGGGCCACACCGTCCGCTGGGAGGAGGCCCGCGGCGGCCCCATGGCCCCCTTCCGCACGATCGGCGGCCTCACCCGGCTGCTGCGGCGCGCGGAACGCATGGTGATGGGCGACCCGTTCTCCCGTTACGTCCAACTGCTGCTGACGATCACCCGGGCCGACGAGCTGGTCGTGGTGGACGACGGCACGGCCACGATGGAGTTCGTCGGCCAGCTCGCCCGCGGGGAACGCCTCGTGCGCTGGCATCGCAAGGGCGGCCGGTCCGGCTTCCGCGACGTGCTGTTCGCCCCGGTCTCCGGCGCGGCCCGCCGCCGCCTCACCCCGAGCGCGGACCACCGCGTCGAGGTCTTCTCCGCCATGCCGATCAAGGACGCCCCCGACGGCGTCACGATCACGGCCAACGACTTCGCCTGGACCCGCGACCGCTTCGGCCCGCCCCGCGTGACGAAGACCGCGGACCTGGTGGGCACCTCGCTGGTCGAGACCGGAGTGGTGGACGCCGACCGCTACCTGTCGGCGGTCAAGGCCCTGGCCGGAGCCCACGGCGCCACCCGCTACTTCGCGCACCGCCGCGAGAGCGCGGAGAAACTCCACCGACTGGCGGTCGAGACGGGCCTGGAGGTGGTCCGCCCCGATCTCCCCCTGGAGCTGATCGCCCGCAGAGGCCCGATAGGCCGGACGGTGCTCAGCTTCCCGTCCACGGTCGTCCACACGCTGCCCCTGGCCCTCTCCGGGACTCCCGTACGGGTGGCGGTCTGCGACATCCACCCGACCTGGCTGACGGAACACGCCTCACCGAGAGCCCAGGACTTCCTGTCCGGCGTGACGGGCACGGCGACGGACGTCCACCGACTGGCGGCGGTGACCCCCATCTGAGAGCAGGCGGCGACCCCTGCCCGCACCCCCCCCACGCACCACCCCCACCCCTTGCCGCTACAGCTCGCCGTCTTCCTCCTCCTCCCAACGGCCGAACCCGTCGAAGAAGCTCTGCTCACTCTCGGCGCGCCCCCGGTCCCGCCACCGGAGGAACGCCCAGACCACACCCACGAGCACACACGCCGTGACGGCCATCACCGCGAGCCCGGTCAGCACCAGCGCCGCCATGCCCTTCGCGAGAAGCCCCGGGATGTGCTCCTCGCCACAGCCGCACGTCATGGTCTCCATGGGGGCACCGTGCCCGTCGTACGCCCGTTCGTCGCGCTGCGTGGCGGAATCGCCGCGTGGCGGTGATGATTCCGGGATCGTCCGGGATCGGTCCGCTTCGTGGACAGGCACGGCGTGCCATGAGTGGTCCGTGGTATCCGTGAAAGGAAGGAAGAAAGGTGGGCGCCGACCGTGAAAACGGCGGAGTTTACCCACCCCCCACAGCAGCCATGCGCCGCGCGGCCGACTTTTCTTCGCCTGACGGGTTGAAGTTTTGTTGATCGTAGGTCGGTTGACCGCTTCGGCGTCCTACCCTTCAGAGGGTGAAGCAACTGATGTCCCGAGAGTCCGAGGCCGATCCTTCTGGGGAAGACGCGCTCCCCGCCGCCGAGCCGGAGGTCCTTCCCGGCGCCCTGCCGGAGGCGCTGCGCGCAGAGCTCGTGGCCTTCCGCCGCGACCTGCACATGCACCCCGAGCTCGGCAACCAGGAGTTCCGTACGACGGCCGCGATCAAGGCCCGGCTGGAGAAGGCGGGGCTGAGGCCCCGCGTGCTCGCCATCGGGACCGGCCTCATCTGCGACATCGGGGCGGCGGACGGAGAGAGCGACGGCGTTCCCGTCCTCGCGATGCGCGCCGACATCGACGCGCTGCCCATCCCGGACATGAAGACCGAGTGCGCCTACCGCTCGACCGTGCCCGACCGCGCGCACGCCTGCGGCCACGACGTGCACACCACCGTCGTCCTCGGCGCCGGTCTCGTCCTCGCGGAACTGCACCGTCAGGGGCGCCTGCCGCGGCCCGTGCGGCTGATCTTCCAGCCCGCCGAGGAGGTGCTGCCCGGCGGCGCCGCCGACGCCATCGAGTGCGGGGCGCTGGACGGCGTCGGCCGGATCATCGCCGTGCACTGCGACCCCCGCGTCGACGCGGGCCGGGTCGGGCTGCGCGAAGGCGCCATCACCTCCGCCTGCGACCGGCTGGAGATCGCGCTGGACGGGCCCGGCGGCCACACCGCCCGCCCGCACCTGACCACCGACCTCGTCACCGCCGCCGCCCGGGTCGTCACCGACGTGCCCGCGCTGGTCGGCCGGCGGGTGGACACGCGCGCCGGGCTCGCCGTCACCTGGGGCCGGATCGAGAGCGGGCACGCGCCGAACGTCATCCCGCAGCACGCCGAGCTGTCCGGCACCGTCCGCTGCCTGGACATCGACGCCTGGCGGCAGGCCCCGGACATCGTCGTCGCGGCGATCGACGAGGTCGCCAACCTGCACCGGGCCAAGTCGGAGATCAACTACGTGCGCGGCGTCCCGCCCGTCGTCAACGACGCCGACGTGACCGGGCTGCTGCGGGACGCCATGGTCGCCCGGCGCGGCGAGGCGGCCGTGGAGGGCACCGAGCAGAGCCTCGGCGGCGAGGACTTCTCCTGGTACCTGGAGCGGGTGCCCGGCGCGATGGCCCGGCTCGGCGTCCGCACGCCCGGCGAGCGCACCGTGCGCGATCTGCACCAGGGCGACTTCGACGCCGACGAGTCGGCGATCACGGTCGGCGTGGAGCTGTTCACGGCGGCCGCCCTGCTCGACGCGGCGACCCGCGCCGGCTGAGAAGGCCCCGCACAAGGGGACGAAGGGGTGGCCGAAAGGCACCCCTTCGTCCCCTTGTGTCACCCACCTGTAACGCCCAGGCCGCGCTTGTAACCCAACCCCGGCACGAATCGATAACGGCCGCGAGAAACCCCGTTCCCCTCCCCTTCTACGCGCGTTACTGTGCGCCGGAATCGCCACCGGAACGGCTCGTCGGGGAAGCCCTTCCGGAACGGCGCCACCAAGGGGAAAGCGGGCCGGTCACGGCGCCGTGGGGACGAAGGGGTGCTTGCTATGCGTCTTATCTCTCGAAGGACGAGATTCTCCCGGGCAGCGGTGACCGTCGCGGTCGTCGCACTCGCCGCCGCCGGCTGCGGCAAGTCCAGCAGCGACTCCAAGTCCTCCGGTGACACGGAGTCCGGCAGCTACACGGGCAAGGGCATCGGCCTCGCGTACGACATCGGCGGCAAGGGCGACCAGTCCTTCAACGACGCCGCCTACGCCGGTTTCCAGAAGGCCGAGAAGGAGTTCAAGCTCGGCGGCCAGGACATCGAGCCGCAGGACGGCGAGTCCGACGCGGACAAGGTGCAGCGCCTGACCCAGCTCGCCCAGGCCGGCTACAACCCGGTGATAGGCGTCGGCTTCGTCTACGCGCCGGCCGTCAAGGAGGTCGCCGCCAAGTTCCCGAAGATCACCTTCGGGATCATCGACGACGAGCAGGTCCAGGCCAAGAACGTCGCCGACCTGGTCTTCCACGAGGAGCAGGCCTCGTACCTGGCCGGCGTCGCCGCCGCCAAGGCCTCCAAGAAGGCGCACATCGGCTTCATCGGCGGCGTGGACATCCCGCTGATCCACAAGTTCGAGGCCGGGTACGTCCAGGGCGCCAAGTCGATCAACCCGAACATCAAGATCGAGTCGCAGTACCTGACGGAGACGGCCCAGGAGGGCGGCTTCTCCAGCCCCGACAAGGGCAAGGACGCGGCCAGCGGCCAGATCGAGGCCGGCGCCGACGTCATCTACCACGCGGCCGGCCTCTCCGGGCAGGGCGTCATCACCGAGGCCGCCGCCAAGAAGGTGTGGGCCATCGGCGTCGACTCCGACCAGTACAGCCAGAGCGCGCTGAAGGCGTACAAGGACTACATCCTCGGTTCGGCGCTGAAGAACGTCGGCGGCGCCGTCTACGACCTCGTGAAGTCCGTCTACCAGGGCAAGCCCCTGTCCGGCGTGGTCCGCGGCAGCCTCTCCAACGACGGCGTCGGCTTCGCCGACACCAACCCGAAGTACAAGGCGATGACCGATGTCGTCGCGGCCGTCGACAAGGCCAAGAAGGACATCATCGCCGGCACGATCACGGTCAACACCAAGTAACCGACGAGTAACGCCCCTCCCGGGCCCCCGGCGGCCCCGGGCTGCGCCCTTACGGGCAAGCGCCCGGGGCCCGGTCGCCGAGCACCCGCCTGCCCCGCGACGCCTGGCACGCACGCTCGCTGCGTTGCCGGAAGGGACGAGTAACGCCCCTCCCGGGCCCCCGGCGGCCCCGGGCTGCGCCCTTACGGGCAAGCGCCCGGGGCCCGGTCGCCGAACACCCGCCTGCCCCGCGACGCCTGGCACGCACGCTCGCTGCGTTGCCGGAAGGCCCTGGTAGCTCCGCTACCAGGGCCTTCCGGTGCCTTGCGATCGCACGCTCCCCCACGCTCGACTTCGCTCGCGCGGGGGACCCCCATCGCCGCCGCGGGGCCCGCCCTCCGGGCGGACGCCGGGTGCTCGGCGACCGGGCCCGCTTCCCGCAAGGGGCGTTTCGCTGTCCGTAACCTGGGATCCATCTGTGGCCACAGCTCGGTAACGGACCGGACAGAAGGGTTTTTCCGTCTGGTCTACGCGCGTTACGCTGCGGCGGAACCAGCGCCTGGTTTGGGCGCTTGCACAAAGGAGTCAAGTTCCATGCGCCGGGTGTCCCGAATCGCGGCTGCGGGTGTAGCCACCGCAGCTCTCGCCGTGACCGTTTCCGCTTGTGGAAGCTCGTCCACGTCGTCCTCCTCCTCCAACAGCAGCGACAAGAACCTGGGCCTCGCGCTCGCGTACGACGTCGGCGGCAAGGGCGACCAGTCCTTCAACGACGCCGCGACCGCCGGCCTCACCAAGGCCGACAAGGAGTTCGGCTACAAGTCGACCGCCGTCGAGCCGCAGGACGGCGAGTCCGACGCGGACAAGGTGCAGCGCCTGGAGAGCCTGGCCAAGCAGGGCTACAACCCGGTGATCGGCGTCGGCTTCGCCTACGCGCCGGCCGTCAAGGAGGTCGCGGCCAAGTACCCGAAGACCACCTTCGGCATCGTGGACGACGAGCAGATCAAGGCCGCCAACGTCGCCGACCTCGTCTTCCACGAGGAGGAGGCCTCCTACCTCGCCGGCGTCGCCGCCGCCAAGGCCACCAAGACCAACACCGTCGGCTTCGTCGGCGGCGTGGACGTGCCGCTGATCCACAAGTTCGAGGCCGGCTTCAAGCAGGGCGTCACGGACACCAAGAAGGGCGTCACGGTCAAGTCGCAGTACCTGACCGAGACCGCCGCCGAGGGCGGCTTCTCCAGCCCCGACAAGGGCGAGAGCGCCGCCGAGGGCCAGATCGACGCCGGCGCGGACGTCGTCTACGCCGCCGCCGGCCTGTCCGGCCAGGGCGTCATCAAGGCCGCCAACGCCCACAAGATCTGGGCCATCGGCGTCGACTCCGACCAGTACAAGCAGGACGCGCTGAAGGCGTACAAGGCGTCGATCCTGACCTCGGCGATGAAGAACGTCGAGGGCGCGGTCTACACGCTGGCCAAGTCCGTCCACGACGGCAAGCCGGCCACCGGCGTCGTCCGCGGCTCCCTCGCCAACGGCGGCGTGAGCGTGTCGAACTCCAACCCGGCCTTCGCGGGCAACGCCGACATCCAGGCCGCGATCAAGAAGGCCGAAGAGGGCATCAAGAGCGGCACCATCAAGGTGAAGACCTCCTGACCCCGCGGTGCTGAACCGGTCAGAAGCCTTGGCCAAGGAAGCGCTGTAATGGCAGCGTTACGGCCACGGAACCGGGCGCGGGAAGGATGTCCTCCCCGCGCCCCGTTCGCGCGGCAGAATGCTCGGAACGGATCGGGACTTGATCGGGATCGCTCACAGAACGGCGTTCAAGATCATCAAAGTCGATTCGATCCGGGCACTATTTAAAGCAGGGGCGCTACGCGCGTAGAGCGGCCCCTTTCCCAAGGAGAGTGCGCCATCGACGCGTCCAGCAGCCCTCCGCTCACCGCACAGTCGACGATCGCGGTAGAGCTGGCGGGGATCACCAAGCGCTTCCCCGGTGTCGTCGCCAACCACGACATCCACCTCGCGGTCCGCAAGGGCACCGTGCACGCCCTCGTCGGCGAGAACGGCGCCGGCAAGTCGACCCTGATGAAGATCCTCTACGGCATGCAGAAGCCGGACGAGGGCACCATCGCGATCGACGGCGAACAGGTGAGCTTCTCCAGCCCCGCCGACGCCATCGCCCGCGGCATCGGCATGGTCCACCAGCACTTCATGCTGGCCGACAACCTGACCGTCCTGGAGAACGTGGTGCTGGGCAGCGAGAAGCTGTACGGCATCGGCGGCAACGCCCGTAAGAAGATCAAGGAGATCTCCGACCGGTACGGCCTGAACGTCCGCCCGGACGCCCTGGTCGAGGACCTCGGTGTCGCCGAACGGCAGCGCGTGGAGATCCTCAAGGTCCTCTTCCGCGGCGCCCGCACCCTCATCCTCGACGAGCCGACCGCCGTCCTCGTCCCGCAGGAGGTCGACGCGCTCTTCGACAACCTGCGTGAGCTGAAGTCCGAGGGCCTGTCCGTCATCTTCATCTCCCACAAGCTGGGCGAGGTCCTCTCCGTCGCCGACGAGATCACGGTCATCCGGCGCGGAACCACCGTCGGCACCGCGGTGCCCTCCAAGACCACCCCGCGTCAGCTCGCCGAGATGATGGTCGGCAGCGAGCTGCCCACCCCGGAGACCGCCGAGTCCACGGTCACCGACAAGCCGGTGATCCAGGTCTCGAACCTCACCGTCTACGCCACCGGCGGCGCGTCCCTGGGCGCCGACGCCGAGCCCACCGGCGGCATCACGCTCGCCCCGGAGAGCGGCGAGGTCAAGAGGGTCCTCGACGACGTCAGCTTCACCATCCACGCCGGTGAGGTCATGGGCATCGCCGGCGTCGAGGGCAACGGCCAGACCGAGCTCATCGACGCGCTGATCGGCACCAAGAACGCCGACTCCGGCGCCATCGCCTTCCTCGGCGAGGACATCACCCCCTGGCCCACCCGCAGGCGGCGCGAGTCCGGCGTCGGCTACATCCCCGAGGACCGCCACCGCCAGGGACTGCTCCTGGAGGCCCCCCTCTGGGAGAACCGCATCCTCGGCCATGTCACCGAGGCCCCCAACGCCAAGGGCTTCTGGCTCAACCCCAAGGGCGCGCAGGCCGACACCCGCCGGATCGTCGAGGAGTTCGACGTCCGCACCCCCGGCATCGACGTCACCGCCGCCTCCCTCTCCGGCGGCAACCAGCAGAAGCTGATCGTCGGCCGCGAGATGAGCCACAACCCGAAGTTCCTGATCGCCGCCCACCCCACCCGCGGTGTGGACGTCGGCGCGCAGGCCCAGATCTGGGACCGCATCCGCGAGGCCCGCCGCGAGGGCCTGGCCGTGCTGCTGATCTCCGCCGACCTCGACGAGCTCATCGGCCTGTCGGACACCCTGCGCGTGATCTACAACGGCAGGCTGGTCGCGGACGCCGACCCCGCCACCGTCACCCCGGAGGAGCTCGGCTCCGCCATGACCGGCGCCGCGACCGGTCACCTGGAACACGTAGAGACGCCTGCCGACAACGACGCAGCCGCCGGTCCGGAGGACGAGGCCCGATGAAGAAGTTCGACAAGGAGCGCGTGCTCCTCGCGGTGGCCGGCCCGGTCATCGCGCTCGTCGCGGCGATCCTGCTGACCTCGGTCGTGCTGGTCGCCTCCGGCAAGAGCCCGATCGAGCCGTACACGCTCATGCTGGAGCAGGCCGGCTACTCCGACGTCCAGGTCCTGATCCTCAACCAGGCCTCGATGTACTACGTCGCCGCCCTCGCGGTCGCCATCGGCTTCCGCATGAACCTGTTCAACATCGGCGTCGACGGCCAGTACCGCCTCGCCGCGATGATGACCGCCGTCGTCGGCGCCCACGTCGCCCTGCCGGCCGGCCTGCAGATCCCGCTGCTGCTCCTCGTCGGCGTTCTCACCGGCGCCTTCTGGGCCGGCATCGCGGGCGTCCTGAAGGTCACCCGGGGCGTCAGCGAGGTCGTCGCGACGATCATGCTGAACGCGATCGCCACCAGCGTCATCGGCTACCTCACCCTCGACAACATCTGGGGCGTGCAGGTCGGCAACAACAACACGACCGGCATCATGAAGGACTCCGGCTGGGTCCCCGGCATCGATCTGGGCTCCGACGTCGGCGAGATCTACGGCCTGGTCTTCCTCGCCGTCGCCCTCGGCGTCGTCTACTGGGTCGTCCTCAACCGCACCCGGTTCGGCTTCGACCTGCGCGCCACCGGCGAGTCCGAGACCGCCGCCGCGGCCTCCGGCGTCGACGCGAAGAAGATGGTCCTCACCGCCATGCTGATCTCCGGCGGCATCGCGGGCCTCTCCGGCCTGCCCCTGCTGCTCGGCGACGCCCACACCTACAGCCTGAGCTTCCCCACCGGTCTCGGCTTCACCGGCATCACCATCGCCCTGCTCGGCCGCAACAACCCGGTCGGCATCGCCTTCGCCGCGCTCCTGATCGCCTTCCTCGACAAGGCCTCTCCCGCCCTCGACTACGCGACCCCGGTGGCGTACGAGAAGGAGATCGCCACGATCATGCAGGGCCTGATCGTCTTCGCGGTCGTCATCTCGTACGAGGCCGTACGCCAGTGGGGTCTGCGCCGCCAGCAGAAGCGCGTCGGCGCCGAGCTCGCCGCAGCCGCCCAGAACACCAAGAAGGAGGTGACGGTCTGATGAGCACCACGACCATCGCCAAGCCGAAGGCGAAGCAGCCCGGCAAGGGCGGCCGCCGTTTCTCGCTCCCGGTCCTCCTGCTGATCATCGCGGGCGTCCTGGTGCTGACCTCGATCGTCCGCCTCATCACCGGCGCGGACGGCATCACCTCCACCGGCCAGATGTCCACGGCACTGCGCCTCGCCGTCCCGATCGGCCTCGCCGGTCTCGGCGGCCTGTGGGCGGAGCGCGCGGGCGTCGTCAACATCGGCCTCGAAGGCATGATGATCCTCGGCACCTGGTTCGGCGCCTGGGCCGGCTACCAGTGGGGCCCGTGGACGGGCGTCGTCTTCGGCATCATCGGCGGCGCGCTCGGCGCCGTCCTGCACGCCATCGCGACCGTCACCTTCAACGTGAACCACATCGTCTCCGGTGTGGCCATCAACATCCTGGCGCTGGGCACCACCCGCTATCTGTCGAAGTTCACCTTCGAGGGAGTCCAGGGCGGCTCCTCCAAGCAGTCCCCGCCGATCGACTCGCTGGGCACCTTCGACGTCCCCGGGCTGTCCAGCTGGCTGGACACGCTCAACGAGAAGCACTGGTTCCTGATCTCCGACCTCGCCGGCCTGGTCGGCGGTCTGATCACCGACCTGTCGCCGCTGACCGTCGTCGCCGTCGCCCTCGTCCCGGCCACCTGGTGGGTGCTGTGGCGCACCGCGTTCGGTCTGCGGCTGCGCTCCTGCGGCGAGAACCCGATCGCCGCCGAGTCCCTCGGCGTCAACGTCTACAAGTACAAGTACATCGCCGTGATCATCAGCGGCGGCTTCGCCGGCCTCGGCGGCGCGTTCCTGTCCATCGTGGCGTCCAACGTGTACCTGGACGGCCAGACGGCCGGCCGCGGCTACATCGGCCTCGCCGCGATGATCTTCGGCAACTGGATGCCGGGCGGACTGGCGCTGGGCGCGGGCCTGTTCGGCTACACCGACAGCCTCAACCTGCGCGGCGGCACCACCAACGTCCACGCGCTGATCCTGCTGCTGGCGATACTGCTGGTGTTCGGCGCGGCCTACCTGGCGTGGCAGAAGAAGTACGTCCCCGCCGTCGTCACCGCGCTCGTCTCGGCCCTGATGTTCATCTGGTACGTCGGCACGGACGAGGTCCCGCGCCAGGTCGTGACGGCCGCGCCGTACGTCGTCACCCTGCTGGTGCTGTCGCTGTCCGCGCAGTCCCTGCGGATGCCGAAGGCGGACGGCATGCCGTACCGGAAGGGGCAGGGCAAGTGACCCCGGCCGCGGCGTCGGCCGCCACGGCCGACTGGGACGCGCTGCGCGAGCTGGCCCGCGAGGCCATGTCCCACGCGTACGCCCCCTACTCGGGCTACCCGGTCGGGGTCGCGGCCCTGGTGGACGACGGCCGCACGATCTCCGGCTGCAACGTCGAGAACGCCTCCTACGGGCTCGGCCTGTGCGCCGAGTGCGGGCTGGTCTCGGAGCTGCAGCGGACCGGCGGCGGCCGGCTCACCCACTTCACCTGTGTGGACGGCCGGGGCGAGATCCTCGTCCCGTGCGGCCGCTGCCGCCAGCTGCTGTACGAGTTCGGCGGCCCGGAGCTGCTGCTGGAGACCCCGGAGGGGATCCTCCCCCTGTCGGAGATGCTCCCGCAGGCCTTCGGCCCGGACCATCTGAACAAGTGACTCCCGCGAGGCCCCTCTGACTGGCGCAGAGGGGCCGCGCACTTTGTGAACGTCGGAAGGAAAGCCATGGCCATGGACGCCGTCTCCGTCATCCGCACCAAGCGGGACCGCGGTCAGCTCAGCGACGAGCAGATCGACTGGGTCATCGACGCGTACACCCGCGGCGAGGTCGCCGACTACCAGATGGCCGCCCTCAACATGGCCATCCTGCTCAACGGCATGAACCGCCGCGAGATCGCCCGCTGGACGGCCGCGATGATCGCCTCAGGCGAGCGCATGGACTTCTCGTCGCTGTCCCGCCCGACGGCCGACAAGCACTCCACGGGCGGCGTCGGCGACAAGATCACCCTGCCGCTGGCCCCCCTGGTGGCGGCCTGCGGCGCGGCCGTCCCGCAGTTGTCGGGCCGCGGCCTCGGCCACACCGGCGGCACCCTGGACAAGCTGGAGTCGATCCCGGGCTGGCGCGCGCTGTTGTCGAACGAGGAGATGCTGTCGGTGCTGGACGGCACCGGCGCGGTGATCTGCGCGGCGGGCGACGGTCTGGCCCCCGCCGACAAGGAGCTGTACGCGCTCCGGGACGTGACGGGCACGGTCGAGGCGATCCCCCTGATCGCGTCCTCGATCATGTCGAAGAAGATCGCGGAGGGCACCGGCTCCCTCGTCCTGGACGTGAAGGTGGGCACGGGCGCCTTCATGAAGACGATCGAGGACGCGCGCGAGCTGGCGTCCACGATGGTGGGCCTCGGCACCGACCACGGCGTGAAGACGGTCGCGCTGCTGACCGACATGTCGACCCCCCTGGGCCTGACGGCGGGCAACGCCCTGGAGGTCCGGGAGTCGGTGGAGGTCCTGGCGGGCGGAGGCCCCTCCGACGTGGTGGAACTGACCCTCGCCCTGGCCCGCGAGATGCTGGACGCGGCGGGCGTGAAGGACGCCGACCCGGCGAAGGCCCTGGCCGACGGCTCGGCCATGGACGTCTGGCGCCGCATGATCACGGCCCAGGGCGGCGACCCGGACGCGGCGCTTCCGACGGCGAAGGAACAGCACGTGGTGAAGGCGGGCGCCTCCGGCGTCCTGACCCGCCTCGACGCCTACGACATCGGCATCGCCGCCTGGCGCCTGGGCGCGGGCCGCGCCCGCAAGGAGGACCCGGTGCAGGCGGGCGCGGGCGTGGAACTGCACGCCAAGCCCGGCGACACGGTGACCGAGGGCCAGCCCCTCCTCACCCTCCACACGGACACCCCGGAGCGCTTCGACTACGCCCTGCAGGCGCTGGAGGGCTCGTACGACGTCAGCGCCCCGGGCACGACCTTCACGGCGTCGCCCGTGGTGCTGGAACGTATCGCCTGACCTGCACTTTCCCCTTTCGGGTGAACGGGATCGGTGGACCGCCGCCGGTCCCGTTCGGCATGCTGGACTCGGCGACGCACCGATAGGAGACCGGCATGAGCGCACTCACCGTGAGCCAGGACCCCGAGCAGAGCTGGGACGACCTCGTCCGGTTCTGGGAGGAGATGGAATGGCCCGAGGGCAGCAAGGTGGAGATCATTGAGGGGATCATCACCGTGTCACCTGCTCCCGCGTTCCGCCACAACCTGATCGCGGCACGTATTCAGCGTCGCCTTTACTCCGTGATCCCAGAAGACTGGGAAATCTTCCAGACACTGGCCATCGCGGTGCCCTCCCGCCTGGGCATGCTCATCCCGGACATCGTGGTGGCCCCCGTGCGAGAAGACACGGAGGCGGATACCTACATTCCGGCCGCACTGGCCGAACTCGTCGTCGAGGTCACCTCGAAGTCCAACGCTCGGCACGACCGCGTCAGCAAACCCGCCGCCTACGCCACAGCGGGCATCTCGCTCTACCTCCTCGTCGACAGGTGGGCCCCCGAAGGCCCCACCGCGACGCTCTACGGAGAGCCGAAGGGCGATGTCTACCGTCCGCTCAGTACCGCGAAGTTCGGCGAGGCCCTCAAGCTCCCTGCGCCCTTCGACCTCGTCATCGACACCAGCGAGTTCCCGGCCGAGTAGACACCTGCCTCGCCGTCCCGATGAGTTGCGCCCGTCCGCACGGTCTACCGATCGTGGAAGCGACGACACCCCCCGTACTCACCCTGATCGGCCCCGTCACCCGGGAGCAGGTGGCAGGGCCGGCCGACGATGTGCGCAGGCTGCTGGAGGCCGGCGGCGCCGGGATCGTCGTCTGTGACTGCGCCGGAATCGGGCCGCCGGGGCTGGCCGCCGTCGAACTGCTGGCGCGGCTTCAGCTGGCCGCACGGCGGGCCGGGGGACGGATACGGCTGCGCGCCCCCGACCCTGCCCTACGCGCCCTGCTCGACCTCGTCGGCGTGCCCGTCGAGGTGGAGGGGGAGGTCGAAGAGGGGGAACCAGCGTTGCGTGTCGAGGTAGAAGTGGAATCCGGTGAGACGGCCGTCTGAGATCTCCAGTATCTGGATCGCCCAGGGGGTGTAGCCGCCCTTCTCCGGGTCCGGCTTGTACTGGGCGAAGCCCGGCAGGCCGTTGACCTGGACCGGCAGCAGGCGCGAGCCCTCGCAGGCGGAGCCGAGCGTGGTCATGAAGCCGGTGATGTCGTCGTGCCCGGTCAGCCACAGGTCGAACGGCGGCATCGTCATGACCGCGTCCTCGTGGAGGAGGGCCGTCAGCGCCGTCATGTCGTAGCCCTCGAAGGCCGCCACATAGCGGTCGAGGAGCTTCTTCTGCTCCTCGTCCAGCGGGTCCGACACCGCCGCGTCCGCCCCGGACGCCTCCCGCTCGGAGAGCGTCGCCCGCGCCCGCTGCAGCGCGCTGTTGACCGAGGCGACCGTCGTGCCGAGCAGCTCGGCGACCTCGCTCGCCTTCCACGCCAGCACCTCCCGCAGGATCAGCACCGCCCGCTGCTTCGGCGGGAGCTGCTGCAGCGCGGCCATGAAGGCCAGGCGCACCGACTCCTTCGCGACCGCCGCCTCCGCGGGGTCCTCCACCGTCGGCAGCACACGGGCGTCCGGCATCGGCTCCAGCCAGGTGTTGTCGGGGCGGGGGGAGAGCGCCGCCTGAGCGAGGGGGGTGGAGTCGGACAGGTCCATGGGCCTGGCCCGCTTGTTGCCGGCCGTCAGCATGTCCAGACACACGTTCGTCGCGATCCGGTACAGCCACGAGCGCAGGCTGGAGCGGCCCTCGAACTTGTCGTAGCTCCGCCAGGCGCGCACCAGGGTGTCCTGCACCGCGTCCTCCGCCTCGAATGAGGAGCCCAGCATGCGGTAGCAGTAGCCGGTCAGTTCTGTCCGGTGTTTCTCCAGTGCGACGTCGAGATCCGTCGTCGTCGCCGTGCTGTTGCCCATCGTCCACCCACCCCTGTGGCCGTCCTGTCACGCGCCTTTGCGCCCAGCACTTCGGAAGCTACCGCAGCCCACTGACAATGGCCCGCCGAGTCAGCAAACGCGCAGGTCACACGCCTGCTCAGGCATCTCTCACACCAGTTGCTTCACGGACATCAGCAGATGCCGGTGCGTCTCGGGCGCGTCCGCCGCGCCCAGCAGCGCCCGCTGCCCCGTCCCCAGCAGGTCCACCCGCAGCCTCGGCGCCTCGAAGGAGGCCAGCGCGTCCAGCAGGTACGCCGGGTTGAACGCCACGCTCACCTCGTCGGCGCCGGTCAGCCCGGCGGGCAGCCGCTGCGTGGCCACGTCGTCGCCGTACCCGGCGCGCAGCAGGACGGACTCCGCCGAGAAGTCCAGCCGCACCGGACTGTTCGCCTCCGCCACCACCGCGACCCTGCGCACGGCCTCCGTCAGCGCCCCGCACTCCACCTCGGCGACCGCGGCCCCCGCCATGTCGAACAGCTTCCCGTACGACGGCAGCCGCCCGTCCAGCGGCCGTACCACCGACCGCATCCGCCCGCCCTCGAACCCGATCGGCCCGCCCCCCGAGGCCCCCTGGGCCCCGTCCAGACCGATCCGCACGACCCCGCAGCGCGCCAGCGACCGGGCCACGTCCAGCAGCCGCCGCGCCGGCACGAGCGCCTCCGCCGCATCCCCCGCGCCCGTCTCCGGCTTCCACTCCAGTCGGCGTACCGCATACCGGTAGCGGTCCGACGCCGACAGCGTCATCTCCTCGCCGTCCAGGCGCAGTTGGACGCCCGTCAGTACCGGCAGCGTGTCGTCGCGGCCCGCCGCCGGCGCGACCTGGGCGACGGCGGTGGCGAACGCGGCCGCGTCCACGGTGCCGTAGGCCTGGGGCGGTGCGGGCGGGGCGGGGTACTCCTCGCGCGGGAGGGTCGACAGGCCGAAGCTGGTGCCGCCCGCCTCGACCGTGAACCGCGTCCCCTCCAGGGAACAGCTCACCGGCCCGTCCGGCAGCACCTTGCAGATGTCGAGAAGCCTGCGTCCGAGGACGAGGACCTGCCCGTCGACGCCGACCTCCGCGTCCGTCTCGATCCGCGCCGCCGTCTCGAAGTCGAACCCCGCCACGCTCAGCCGTCCGGCCGCCGCGTCCAGCAGCAGCCCGCCCAGCACCGGCACCGGCGTACGGGCGGGCAGTGCGCGGGCCGCCCAGCCCACCGCCTCGACGAGGTCACCGCGGTCGATCCGGAACTCCATCAACAAACCCCCTGCTCGCACCAGTTGTCGCGCGGAGGCTACGCGCCACCACTGACAACCGGCCCTGAGCAGGGGGAATGCGCCAGACGAATCAGGCCGCGACCAGCGTCTCCCGGCGGGCCGCCCGCGTCCCGAACACCGTGATCGTCACGACGCCGAGCACCGCCAGGACGCCCACGCCGACCGTGCCGGCCCAGCCGCCCGAGTGGAAGGCCATCGCGCCGACCGTGGAGCCGGTGCTGGAGCCGATGTAGTACGCGGACTGGTAGAGGGCGGAGGCCTGGGCGCGGCCGGTCGTCGCCGTCTTGCTGACCGCCGAGGACGCCACCGCGTGCCCCGCGAAGAAGCCGGCCGTGATCAGGACCAGGCCCAGGAGCACCAGGGCAAGCGAGTCCGCGAGCGACAGCAGCAGGCCCGCGGCCGTAGTGCCGCCCGCCAGGTACAGCGCCCCGCGCCGTCCCAGCCGGCCGACCAGCCGGCCCGCCGTCGACGCCGACACCGTGCCCACCAGGTACACCAGGAAGATCGAGCCGACGATGCCCTGCGGGAGGGAGAACGGCGCCTCCGTCAGCCGGTAGCCGATGACCGTGTACACGCCGCCGAAGACGGTCATGAACAGCGCGCCGATCGCGTACAGCCGACGCAGCAGCGGGTTCGCGAGGTGGTCGCGGACGGTGCGGGCCAGGACGCGGGGCGCCAGCGAACCCGTCCTGAAGTGCTTCGGCGCCGGGAGCAGCAGCCGGAAGGCGATCGCGCAGGCCACCGCCAGCGCGCCGATCACGCCGACCGCGACCCGCCAGCCCCACTCCTGCGCGACCCAGCCGGTGATGACCCGGCCGCTCATCCCGCCGACGCTGTTGCCCGCGACGAACAGACCGATCGCGGTGACCAGCGCCTTCGGCCGGACCTCCTCCGCGAGATACGCCGTCGCCGACGCCGGGAGCCCGGCCAGTGCCGCGCCCTGCACCGCCCGCAGCACGACCAGCGTGCCCAGGGAGGGGGCGAAGGGGACCAGCAGGCCCACGCCCACCGCGACCGCCAGCGAGGCCGTCATCACCGTACGGCGGCCGTAGCGCTCGGAGAGGGCGCTCATCGGCAGGACGAACAGCGCCAGTCCGCCGGTCGCCGCCGCCACGGTCCAGCTCGCCTGGCTCGCCGCCACCCCGAAGTCACTGGAGATCAGCGGCAGCAGCGCCTGCGTGGAGTACAGCAGGGCGAAGGTCGCCACCCCGGCGAGGAAGAGCGCGAAGCTCATCCGGCGGTAGCCGGGACCGCCGGGCGCCATACGGGAATCGGAGGAGGCGGAGGAGGCGGAGGAGGCGGAGGAGACGGGGACGGAGGGTGCGGCGCCCACGATCGTGGACGCCCCGGTACTGGCGGGAGACATGCCTCGAACCTACGTACGGCCCGCTCATCCGTCCAATGCATGGAATCGTCATAATCGTTCCCATGGTGCATCAACAGAGGTCACAGGCTCACCTGTCACCGTCCAGTGACACAGAAGACATGGCGATGTCGTTGGCCCCACGGCTCGCGTACTTCGCCGGCGTCGCCCGTACCGAGCACGTCACGCGGGCCGCGCAGGAGATGAACGTCCCCCAGTCCACGCTGTCCCGGGCCATGGTCCGCCTCGAACAGGACCTGGGCGTCGACCTGTTCGCCCGCCGCGGCCGCACGGTCTCCCTCACCCCGGCCGGCCGCACCTTCCTCGCCTCGGTCGAACGCGCCCTCGCCGAGATCGAGCGGGCCGCCGACGAGGTCCGGGCGGACGCCGACGCGGCCACCGGCAAGGTCGCCTTCGGCTTCCTGCACACGATGGGCGCCGAGACCGTCCCCGGCCTGATCCACGCCTTCCGCGCCGAGCATCCGCGCGTCCGCTTCAGCCTTGTCCAGAACTACGGCGAGGCCATGATCGAGCGGCTGCGGGCGGGCGAGCTGGACCTGTGTCTGACCTCTCCGGTGCCGGACGCCCCCGACCTCGTCGCCCGCCGCCTCGACGAGCAGAAGCTGCGGCTGGTCGTCCCCGCCGACCATCGCCTCGCCGCCCGCAGACGCGTCCGGCTCGCCGAGGCCGCCGACGAGACCTTCGTGACCCTGGAACCCGGCTACGGCCTGCGCCGCATCACCGACGACCTCTGCAAGGAAGCGGGTTTCCGCCCCCGGATCGCCTTCGAGGGCGAGGAGGCGGAGACGCTGCGGGGGCTGGTGGCGGCGGGCCTCGGGGTGGCCCTCCTCCCGCCGCCGGCATTCGCCCGCCCCGGCGTGGTGGAACTGACGGTCACGGCCCCGAGAGCGGCCCGCGAGATCGGCGTCGCCTGGCTGGACGGCCACCCGGACACCCCGCCGGTGGCCGCCTTCAAGAAGTTCCTGCTGTCGAGGCGCGGGAACCTGCTGCCGACCTGAAGGCCCCCGCCCCCCCAGGCCTCCCAGGCACCCAGGCCCCCGCCTCACCGGCGTAACGACTTGCCGAACCCCGCGGCCAACGGCATCCGCAGTCCCAACGGCGGCGGAGCCGCCAACGCGTCCTCCACCGGCCGGGAAAGCGTCCGCCCGAACAACGCGCCCATCACGAAGTCCTCGGCCAGCGCGAGGACTTCACCCCGGTACTGGTGCAGCCGATGTCCGTCGGAGTGCACCTCGAACCGGCACACGTCCCGGTTCGCCTTCTTCGCCCGCGCCGCGAGCCGGAACGACAGCTCGGGGTCGCAGCGCTCGTCGTTCGTGCCGTGCACGATCAGCACCCGCCGCCCCGCGAGCTGCTTCACCGGTTCGGGTGGCGCGGCCATGTCCTCCTCCGGCAGCCAGGGAGCCACCGCCAGCACGGAGTTGACGGCCTCGTGCCCCCCGGCGCGCAGCGCGGCCCGCGCCCCCATGCCGACGCCGGCCAGACACACGGGAACGTCTCCGTAACGCCGTACGACCTCGTCGGCCGCCCAGGTCGCGTCGGCCGCGAGGTGTGCCTCGCTGCCGTTCCAGCCCCGGTAGCGGTAGTGCACGGCGTGGATGGCCAGACCGCCCTGCGCACGACCGGCGCGCTCGAGTCTTCGGCCGAGGCCGCGGACGGAGGCGGCCGGCCAGACGGGGGCCGGCCTGCGACTGGAGACCTCCTCGCCCCCCGGGAGCAGCACCACCGCCCCGCTCACCGCCGTCGGCTCCGGGCCGAGCGCCCTTCCCAGCCGGGGAGTCCGAACCGGCGTCACTTCCTGTCCCATACTTCCTGTCCCATGACAGAACAGTGTCAGAAGCACGCGTGTACTCCACCCGTCCGTGCGGTCACCGTTGGGTATCGGCGGCGTGGGGCAACAGGTGATCTACGCGCGTAGGAGTTAGGGTGCGGGCATGACGAGCCAGAGCATCCAGGTGGGCATGACCCCGAGCTCGGACCAGATCCGGCGGGCGCCCAAGGTTCTGCTGCACGACCATCTCGACGGCGGGCTGCGCCCCGGCACGATCGTCGACCTCGCCCGGGACACCGGGTACGCCCAACTCCCCGAGACCGACGCCGACAAGCTCGGCATCTGGTTCCGGGAGGCCGCCGACTCCGGTTCCCTGGAACGGTACTTGGAGACCTTCTCGCACACCGTCGGAGTGATGCAGACCCGTGCGGCGCTCGTCCGGGTCGCCCGCGAGTGCGCCGAAGACCTGGCAGAGGACGGCGTCGTCTACGCCGAGGTGCGCTACGCCCCCGAGCAGCACCTCGACGGCGGGCTGAGCCTCGAAGAGGTCGTCGAGGCCGTCAACGAGGGCTTCCGGGAAGGGGAGCGGACGGCCCGCGAGAACGGTCGCCGCATCCGCGTCGGCGCCCTGCTCACCGCGATGCGGCACGCGGCCCGCGCCCTGGAGATCGCCGAACTCGCCAACCGCTACCGGGACTTGGGCGTCGTCGGCTTCGACATCGCGGGCGCGGAGGCCGGTTACCCGCCCACCCGGCACCTCGACGCCTTCGAGTACCTGAAGCGGGAGAACAACCATTTCACCATTCACGCCGGTGAGGCCTTCGGGCTGCCGTCGATCTGGCAGGCCCTGCAGTGGTGCGGCGCCGACCGGCTCGGGCACGGCGTGCGCATCATCGACGACATCGAGGTCGCCGCGGACGGCAGCGTGAAGCTCGGGCGGCTCGCCTCCTACGTCCGCGACAAGCGCATCCCGTTGGAGATGTGCCCCAGCTCCAACCTCCAGACCGGCGCCGCCGCCTCCTACGCCGAGCACCCCATCGGACTGCTGCGCCGGCTGCACTTCCGGGCCACCGTGAACACCGACAACCGGCTGATGTCCGGCACCAGCATGAGCCGGGAATTCGAGCACCTTGTCGACGCGTTCGGCTATACGCTCGACGATGTGCAGTGGTTCTCGGTCAATGCTATGAAGTCAGCATTCATTCCTTTCGATGAACGACTCGCCATGATCAATGACGTGATCAAGCCCGGCTATGCGGAACTGAAGTCCGAATGGCTGTTCCAGCAGACCGCTTCCACCAGCGGTTCTGTGGTCAGGGAAGGCTGAGCGCAGAGATTTCGGGGGTGCGGAATGCGGGCGGGTGTTCACAATCCGTCCGCATTTCGATGTTTGCCGCCGACCCCTCCACGTGTTTACGGTCGAGAACCGCTCAGCTCACCGTTATCCCATTCGAGGACGCATTCATCATGAAGCAGTCTGCTGCCAAGACCCTCGGTGTCGCCGCTCTCGGTGCCGCCTTCGCCGCCGTCGGTGCGGGCGCCGCGAACGCCGCCCCCGCCGTTCCGGACGCCACGCAGGCTCTGGACGGCATCACCAGGACGCTGCCGGCGGAGAACGTCGCCCAGGCGCTGCCCGGTGCCGGTGAGGCCCGGTCGCAGGCCCAGCCGGCGGTCGGCGCGGGTCTGGCCGCCGCCCAGCCGGTCGCCGAGAAGCTGGTCGCCGAGAAGCTGCTCGCCGAGGGCCCGACCGCGCCCGTCGCCGGTCTCCTCGGCGGTCTGCCGCTGCAGGGCCTGCCCACGCACGGCCTGCCGGTGAACGGTCTCCCGGTGGGCTGAGCGGCGCCGCCCGCCCCCTCCCGTCACACACCACGCCGTTGGGGCGCACCCGGAACCACCGGGCGCGCCCCAACGGCGTTGCCGCGCCACGGCCGCCACCGGGCAGGCCGCCGCCGGACCGGGCGTCACCAGGCGGTGCGGGCCTTGTCCTCCGAGGGGAGCAGGATCCACAGCGCTATGTAGAGCAGGAACTGCGGGCCGGGCAGCAGGCAGGAGAGCACGAAGAGCACGCGCATCGTGGTCGGGGAAGTGCGGAAGCGGCCGGCCAGCGCGGCGCACACTCCGCCGATCATGCGGCCGTGGGTGGGGCGGGCGAGGCTGGACATCTGCGGCTCCTTCGCGAGCGTCTGTTGGAGGCGGCCCCTTGGCGGCTGCCCCGTCTGACGTCAACGCTACGGTGACGAAGGGGGACGAAGCGTCGCTCTACGGGGCGATCCCGACCCTGGGAATCCTCGGGGTCCGACCCTGAGCCGTCTCCTCCTGGCGCACCGCGCCCCACCCCTGGTGCTCCGCCCTGCGCCGCAGCCACGCACGTGCCGCCGGCACCACGGCGACGTGCGCGAGGGCCACGCCCACGGTGTTCAGCAGCATCGAGTCGACGTCCACGACCTGCCCCGGCACCCCGGTCTGCAACAGCTCGATGCACAGCGACAGCAGGGCGCCCGCGGTGACCGTACGGACCAGGGAGGCGAGCGGCGAGACCCGGAGCCTGCCGTGCGCCAGCGGCAGCAGGACGCCCAGCGGGGCGAGCAGCCCCAGCCCCTCGCCGATCCGCCGGGCCGCCTCGGGCCAGCCCAGCTTCAGGTCGGCGCGGATACCGTCGAACGGGTGCAGGTTGGCGGGCATCACCCAAGGGACGTTCAGCGGGCGCAGCGCGACCCAGGCGACGAACACGAGGTGGGCGGCCAGGAGAACAATCCCGGTCGCGCGGATGCGGATCGCGGCGCTGCCGCCGATGGAGCCTTGACGCTGCACGCCCCCCAAGACGCGCCCCCCGGCACGATCGGTTCCGGCCCACCCCCCGACAGCGGCCCGAACCCCGGCCCCGCCTGCCCGCCACGGCCCCCCGGCCGCGCATGACCTGCGACGACGAACCCCGCCAACCACCCCATGAGGCGTCCACCACACCGCCCCCGCGACACCGGCTCGCGGCACCGGCTGGCCACGCGGGCTCGCGGCACCGGCTGGCCACGCGGGCCCGCGACACCGGCTCGCGACGCCGTCCTGCGACGCCGTCCTGCGACGCCTGCTCGTCACGCCGTCCCGCGACGCGGCCTGCGACACCGGTTCGCCACACCGGCCTACGACACCGGTTCGCCACGCCGGCTCGCGACACCGGCTCGCGACACCGGCTCGCGACACCGCCCCCGCGACACCGGCTCGCGGCACCGGCTGGCCACGCGGGCTCGCGGCACCGGCTGGCCACGCGGGCCCGCGACACCGGCTCGCGACGC